>DGDS01000043.1:0-3489 GCA_002385575.1 Caryophanales bacterium UBA3946
GCCGATCTCGCGGTAACCGTGTTCAACCGCCCGCGCCACATAATCAAGCGGCATGCCATCGGCATGCCGGCATAATCGCGTATGCGTGTGATAATTTGTCCTAATCATTGGCGATCCTTACCCATTTCGCCGACCGGCCTTTGCCGAGCGGCTTGATGATTCCCGATTCGCGCATCTTAATGAGCGTCCGGTTGATCGTCGACTCGCTCACATACGGATGTTGCATCCTGATCTCCTCTTTGGTGAAGATCCGCGGCAGGTGGAAAATCGTGTTTTCGATGTTGTCACACTTGGTGAGGGTGGAGTCGAATTTGTATTCGTTCATGACGGCCTCGGCCTTCTCATAACCCTGGAGGATGAAGCGGAAGATGAAACGGACGAATCCGAGCGTCTGC
Organism: Caryophanales bacterium UBA3946; assembly: GCA_002385575.1. Taxonomy (GTDB): domain Bacteria; phylum Bacillota_I; class Bacilli_A; order ML615J-28; family CAG-698; genus UBA3946. The sequence goes on from DGDS01000043.1 coordinate 396, forward strand.
GCCAGCCCTTCCTTCCAGTTGACGCTGGCGTTCTGCAGTTCCTTCAGAAACCCGGGATATTCGCCGTATAAGAGCTCGAAAAAGCTGATATACCGGAAGGCTTCGATCTCACCCTTCAGCATAAGCAAATACAACAAAAGCAAACCCGCCGCGTGGTTATAATCGGTGAAGGGAGCGATATTGAAGAAGTCGATATAATAATGGGAATAAACGATCAGTTTCTCGTACGCCTTCTTATCCAGGAAGAGTTCGATCTTCTCATTGATCTCATCGATGATCAGCCGCTTGCTCTTCTTCGCCTGGCTTTGGAGGACGGCACGGCGGTCAGCCTCGGCATAGGCGAATTTGACTTCGCCATAGTGCCCGAAGATGAAGTTAACGTAATCGAGCAGGTCATTGCTCTGATGACGCATCTGTTTGTAATGCTTCTGCATCTTCGCGAGCGCTTCCTTGATCCGGAAAAGCGTCCTTTCTTCCTTGTTTCGGGGATTGGAATCCTTGGTGAGGATCAAACGCATCCGTGTATCGGTGATGTTCAGATCAAGGATCCGGGCAAGGAAGTACCCGTCCCGCTGGATCGTCTGCTCAACGACGCGGTCGATGTCGGATTTGAAGACCCGATACATCTCCTCATTTCGGCCGATCCACCGGTAGATCTCGGTAAGATTGGCAAGCGCATCGTTGGGAAGGACGAAATGACCGATATTGGATATCGAACTCATGATAATTCCTCCTTTCGCGGACCGTTATCAAAATTGGTGCGGACGTAGATGATGCTGTCGACGGCGCCGATCTTCGTCAAGGTGAGTTTCTTTCCGTAAACAAGATTGGCGTCCTTGATCGTCTGCGCCGGCACTTCCAGGTATCCCTTCGGTCCGGACAGGAAAATAGGATAGTCCTCACCGCGGCCGCGGTAAGGGAGGACTGTCGAAACCATCAGGTAATTGGGGTTTGCCTTCACGATCTTTACGTACTGACGGCCGACGTTGTTCTTCCGGCCAAGCGGAATCTCATCGGCGTTGAAGCGTTTCAAATAATCGCGGGTCGTCAGTGCGATGATTTGGCCGCGCGGCGGCAGGTAATGCCCGCCGATCACTTCGTCGCTGGGCCGGTTTTTCATCTCAAGCGCCTTGACCCCGTAAGCTGGCGGCGCCATCGGCGGGATCTCATCGGTCTTGTATCTGTTGATATAACCTTCTTTGGTGATGACGACGACCTCGCTGTCGGCTGGCCCGCAGTCGACGCTCACAAGCTCGTCGCCGGCGCGGAGTTTCGTCGCAAGCAGCGATTTCGAATACCTGTAGGCCACATAATTATTCAGCGCCGTGCGCTTGATCAGGCCGTTTTTCGTCGTAAACAACAAGTACAATTCAGTTTCGAAATCCTCGACCGGAAGCGTGTAAACAATCCGCTCGTTAGCATCGATCGTCACGAGCGTGCTCACATTATAGCCCAGATCGCGGTGCTTGACCTCGGGAATCTTCTGGACGGGAAGATAGACGTAGTTGCCGAGGTTGGTGAACAAAAGCAGGGTATCGAGTGTCGTAGCCTTGTATTCGGCGATGATCAGGTCGTTATCCTTGAGTTTCATCTCCTCGATGCTGTTGTAGGCCTTGGGCGTCATCCGCTTGATATAACCGTCGCGGGTAATGATCAGATATACCTCTTCCTTCGCCACAAGCTCGCTTACCTCGACCTTGACTTCCTCAATTTCATGTTCGATCACCGTCCGCCGCGGCGATGAGATCTCCTTCTGCGTCGCCCGAAGTTCGTTTTTGATCACTTTCAAAAGTTCAGCTTCGCTGGCGAGGATACGTTCGAGTTTCTCGATTTCTTTTCGTAAGAATTCTGCTTCTTCGGTCAGCTGGACGATGTCGGTATTGGTCAGGCGGTATAACTGCAGATTGACGATCGCTTCCGCCTGCTCCCATGAGAAATCGTATGTGGAAACGAGGTTGGCGATCGCATCCTTCTTATTATCGGAAGACCTGATCGTCTGGATGACCGCATCCAGGATCGATACCATCGCGATCAGCCCCTCGACGATATGGAGCCGGCGTTTGGCGGCGTTGAGCTCGAAGTTGCTCCGGTTGGTGATGACATCCTTCTGATGGGAGATGTAGGCATCAAGCAATCCGTCGAGTCCCATCAGCATCGGCCGTTTGTTGGCGATCACGACCATGTTGAAGTTGTAGGAGATCTGCAGGTCCGTCTTTTTGAATAGGAAGTTGCGAATGTCTTCGGGATTCACGTCCTGACGGATGTCGACGACGATCCGCAATCCTTCGCGGTCGGTCTCGTCGCGGATGTCGAGGACGCCGTCGATGTTTTCCTTTCCGCACACTTCGCTGATCCGTTTCACAAGCGCCGCCTTGTTCACATCGAAGGGAATCTCGGTGATTACCAATTGGTTGATGTTCTTGGCGCTAACGATCTCGGTTTTCGCCTTGAGGACGATCCGGCCGCGGCCGGTCTTATAGGCGCGCCTGATGCCGTCGATGCCCTGGACGATTCCGCCAGTCGGAAAATCCGGACCCTGGACGATTTCCATCAGCTTGTCCAGAGAAGCGTTCTTGTGTTCGAGTTTGTAAATCACGGCTTCGATGATCTCATCGATGTTATGGGGCGGTATTTCCGTTGCATAGCCGGCGGAAATGCCGGTCGCGCCGTTCACAAGGAGGTTGGGAAACTTCGCCGGCAGGACGGTCGGCTCATATTCTTCGTCGTCAAAATTGGGAACGAAGCCGACGGTCTTTTTGTTGATGTCGCGAAGCAGGTATTCGCTATATTTCGAGAGCCGGGCTTCGGTATAACGCATCGCCGCCGGTGGGTCGCCGTCGATACTGCCGTTGTTTCCGTGCATGTCCACAAGCGGCAGGCGCATCTTGAAATCCTGGGACAGGCGTACCATCGCGTCGTAAATCGAGGCATCGCCATGGGGATGGTACTTGCCGATGACGTCGCCGACGATGCGCGCCGCTTTCTTATAGGGACGTTCGGAAAAGAGTCCCAACTTATACATCGCATATAGGATCCGCCGCTGCACGGGCTTAAGACCGTCGCGGGCGTCCGGTAGGGCGCGGTCCTGGATGAT
>DGDS01000043.1:3538-25286 GCA_002385575.1 Caryophanales bacterium UBA3946
GCGGCCGAAACGCTCGCCGACGATGATATCGAGATCTTCCTCGATGATCTTCTCGGTAACGAAATCGGTAATCGCCTTCGTGACTTTTTTCTTACCGCCGACGGCCTTATTCATTGATTTCCACCTCTTCCAACGTAAAATTATCGGTATCTTCAAAGACGACGTTGTTCTCGATCCATTCACGCCGCGGTTCGACCTCGTCGCCCATCAAGATCCCGATCTTCTGGTCGGTCTCGTCGAAATCATCGATGTTGACCTTGATCAGGGTCCGGGTCGCCGGGTTCATCGTTGTTTCCCAGAGTTGGTCGCTGTTCATCTCGCCCAGACCTTTGAAACGCTGGATGGATATGTTCTTATACGCCGCGACCTTTTGTTTTAACTCTTCGTCCGTCCAGGCGTATTCGATCTTGCCGGAACGATGGGTAATCTTATATAGCGGTGGCAGGGCAAGATAGACGTAGCCCTGCTCGATCAGTTCGCGCATGTAGCGGAAGAAAAAGGTGAGGAGCAAGATCTGGATATGGGCGCCGTCGGTATCGGCGTCGGTCATGATGATGATCTTCTGGAAATTGGATTTGGCGATGTTGAAATCGCGGCCGTAGCCGGCGCCGATCGCGTAAATGATCGACATGATTTCCTCGTTTTTCAAAAGCTCGTCCGCCCGCGTCTTCTCGGCGTTGATGACCTTTCCGCGTAACGGCAAGATCGCCTGGAAACGGCGGTCACGGCCGAGTTTCGCGCTTCCGCCGGCGGAATCGCCCTCGACGATGAACAACTCGTTCAGTTTAGGGTTCTTTTCCTGCACGGGGATGAGCTTTCCAGACAGGTCGGCGGTCTTCGTGATCTTCTGCTTGATGGCGCGGACTTCCTCGCGTGCCTTCCGGGCGGCTTCCCGGGCGCGGTAGGCGCGGATGGCGTTCTGGACGAGGGTGTTGGCGATTTCGCCTTTTTCCGCCAGGAAGAACTTTAGTTTTTCGGTGACGATCGTCTCGACGGCGATCTTCGCGTCGGCGGTCCCGAGTTTGTTCTTCGTTTGCCCTTCGAACTGGAGGATGTTTTCCGAGATCCGTACCGAAAGCACGGCCGTGAGCCCTTCGCGGACATCGACACCCTCGAGGTTGGGATCCTTTTCTTTCAAAAGTCCTTTCATGCGGGCATAATCGTTGAACGCTTTCGTCAGTGCCGATTTAAGTCCCGTCTCGTGGGTTCCGCCGTCCTTGGTCCTGATGTTATTAACAAAACTGAGGATGTTTTCCGAATATGTCTTATGGCAGTACTGGAGCGCGCATTCGACATTGATGTTCAAATGGTTGCCTTCAAGGTAGATCGGCTCGTGGATGGCTTCCTTGCTTTTATTAAGATCTTTGATGAATTCCGAGATGCCGTCATGGAACAAGAACACATCCTGGGCGCCGGTGCGCTCGTCCACCAGTTCGATCTTCAAACCCTTGATCAGGTACGCCGATTCCTTCAGGCGTTGCGCGCACAACTTATAATCGATCATCGTCGCCGAAAAAATCGTGGCGTCGGGCTTGAAATGAACGGTCGTGCCCGTGCGCTTGGTTCCGGGCGCGGTCTTGGGTTTGTGAACAACGGAACCGCCTTTCTCGAAGCGCTGGGTATAAATCTTCCCATCGCGATAGATCGTCAGTTCGACCCACTCGCTCAGGGCATTGACAACGCTGGCGCCGACGCCGTGGAGGCCGCCGGATACCTTATATGCGCCGTCGGAATCAAATTTCCCGCCGGCGTGGAGCGTACAAAAGACGACCTGCGGCGTCGGCAGGCCGGTCTTGTGCTTGCCGGTGGGAATACCGCGGCCGTTGTCCTGAACCTCGACGGAATTGCCTTTATGTATGATCACGCGAATATGGTCACCAAAGCCCGAGAGCGCCTCGTCAATGGCGTTGTCTACGATTTCCCAGATTAACTGGTGCAGGCCGCGCGCATCGCTCGACCCGATGTACATCCCCGGTCGTTTTCGAATCGCCTCCATGCTCTGCAGTACGTGGATTTTCGACTCGTCATAGACATTACTCTTTGATTTTGTCATTACTTTTATCCCTGACCTTTCTTCTCATCATATATTATAGCATATATTTAAGCAAAAGTAAAACATTATTTGTTGAATAATAATATATTCATATTATATATATGAATATATTTAGCAAACATTTTTCGCCATTTTCCGCAATTTAAGGTTCAGGAAAAAACGATTGCTTTTACCGATGGATTAAGATATAATAGTTGCAAGGTGATTATATGGGATATATTGCGCAAATCGGCTTGCTTATCGCTTCCTACTTGCTGGGATCGATTCCCTGGGGTTTTGTCTTTGGTAAACTCAAGGGCATCGACATCCGCGAGCATGGAAGCAAAAATATCGGCGCCACCAACACCGGCCGCATTCTCGGCCAACGGTACGCCATCTATACTTATATACTCGACATGGTCAAAGGGGCCTTATTCGTCTTCCTCTTCCGGTTCGGGATCATCCCGATCCGCTATTGCCTGTTCGGGGAACCGTTGTTGTACGGGCTCACGGCGGCGCTGGGGCATACCTTTCCAATCTATCTGCGATTCCGCGGCGGTAAAGCGGTGGCGACCGGTGGCGGTGTGATCTTCGGCTACTGCCCGTGGTTGTTGCTTGCGGGGCTTGCGGTGTTCTTTCTCACTACTTTTATAAGCAAATACGTCTCGCTCGGCTCGCTTGTTTCCGCAACCTTCGTCCTGCTTGTGACGATCGTCCTCGCCATCATCGGTAGCGACCCCTTCATACCCGATTTCAAATACAGCTTCACCCTGCCGGTGATTACCGCCGTGATCTACATCATTATTATTGTCCGTCACAAGGCCAATATTCAACGCATTATCCATAAAAGCGAATCCAAGGTTAACTGGCATCTACGCAAAAAACATGAAGAATAAAGAACATAACGTATTAGCAGAGGAGAAAATATGATCGCGACCTTCATGACCTTTAATATCCAGTCCTGTCACAACTACCACACCCGTGAAATCGACATTGATTTGATGGCGGAAACGATCCAAAGTTCCCGTGCGGAAATCATCGGTTTAAACGAGGTCTACGGCGCCGATCCCGACCAAGCTGAGGAAATCGCCAAAAGGCTCGGCTATCCGTACCATTATTTCGGCCAGGCGATCATCCACCGCGACCGCCCCTACGGTAACGCCATCATCTCCAAACTTCCCTGGAAGGAAATCGAGACGATCCCGATCCCCGATCCCGTCCGCGATACCGACGAATACTACGAAAGCCGCGTCGTCATCCGGGCGCGGTTTGAAAAACCGGATTTCACCCTCATAACTACGCATTTTGGGCTGGCGAAAAGCGAACAGGTAAATGCGATGAGGACGGTCCTATCCCTTTTAGATGAGGTCAAAACTCCGATCGTGCTGATGGGCGACTTCAACATGGTGCCGGATGATGCGAAGATTCGGCCATTGTTTGAACGTCTTCACATCACTTATAACCCGAAGATTCCAAGTTTTCCCTCGGTATCGCCACAGCGGCGCATCGATTATATCTTCGTGAGCCCCGATATCGAGGTCATTGCCGCGGCCATCGTCTCTGCGGTCGCATCCGACCACCTGCCGCATTTGGCCGTATTAAACATTCCCGAATAAAAAACCCTGTCCGATTATGGACAGGGATTCTTATTTTGCCTGTTGCATTGCCTGCATCACTTGTCTGATTTGTTTTTCCGAGGGGGTGCGGCCCATTTGCTGGAACATCACGCGGATCATCTTCTTGTTGATCGGCGGGTTCTTCTCCAGATACTTCTGGAAAGCCTTCCGGGAAAGGAAGAAACCGACGATCGCGCCAACGATCAGCGCTCCCAACAATGCGAGGGTCAGTCCCCACCAGGCTATCGAAACCAAGAACATTTTCTTTTCACTCCTTTGGGATTTCTATTAATTATTTTACACTATCGCGACGAAAAATACAATGATTATTTACCAGAATGAAAACATTTTATCCGCAATTATTCACTTTAGCGGTTGAATTACCGGGTCGATTGTGATAAAATATACGCGAATAATAGGAGGAAATTATGCCAAGATTTATTACTGATGCTTGCATTGCTTGTGGCACGTGTGCTTCGGAATGTCCGGTCGATTGCATAAAAGAAGGCGACATTTACAAAATCGACGAAGACCAATGCATCGATTGCGGGAATTGCGAAGAAGTATGCCCGGCTGAGGCCATTATTCAAAAATAATTCCGCTTCACGGTTAAGCACAAGCTTGGCCGTTTTTTTTATGCCTATTGATCTTTCTTATACGTATTTGCTTGCCTGCAAGTTGAACCAATAGGCGTATTTCCCGTTCTGCTTCAGAAGGTCGAAATGTGACCCGCGCTCGACGATATGCCCGTCGTCAAGGACGAGGATCTTATCGGCCAGCGTCGTATTGGAAAGGCGGTGCGAGATGATGACCGCGTTTTTCCCTTTGCTTAAGTCGTATAACTGCGCGAAGATCCTGTCTTCGAAAATCGGATCGAGGGCGGCAGATGGTTCGTCAAGGATCATGAACTCGTTATCCCGGAAATACGCACGGGCCAGTCCGACCAACTGCCACTGACCACCGGATAAGTCCTTGCCATTATCGGCGTAATAACGGCCGAGGACGCTATCGAAACCGTCAGGCCAATCCTTGATGATCTCAGTCACGCCGCTGATATCGCTGACCTTTTGTAATTTTCCATCATCAAACCTGTTTACAAAATCTGATAGCGCAATAATTTCTCTTAAGGGCAGGCAATACGTGACATAATCCTGGAAGAGCACGCCAAACACTCGTCGGACAGCATAGATGTCGTATTCCTTGATATCGATACCGTCAAGTTTAATCATGCCTTTTTCCGGGTCATAAAATCTAAACATCAGTTTGATAATTGTTGATTTTCCGGAGCCGTTTTGCCCGACGAGGGCGATTCTTTCATGGGGCTCGATGACGAACGAACAGTTCTTCAAGACATAATCCTCGCAGTTGGGATAGCGGAAATAGACATCGCAAAACTCGATGCGGGGGTTGCTGCTGGGAATCCGTTTACCACATTGCTCGTATTCCGGTTTCATGGCGATGAATTCCTGCAGGCTTTTCAAGCGGACGTTATTTACCATGAGCCAGTTAACGTTCTTTATTAATTCGATCGACTGCTCGCGTAGGCGGGCAACCATGGAAATGTTGTATTGCAGGTTGCCGATACCAATTTCCTTTGCGATCACTCCTTGCACTGAGAATAGGAGCATGAGCAGTTCGCTCAGGAAATTGAGGAGCAGAAAGAACGAGATACGCAATGTGTGCAAGATACCGGCCTTTGTTCGTTTCTTGTACAATCGCTGCCAGATTTCCTTATAGCGACCAAGGAAGAAATCAGTCAGCTTGTTAAGTTTGATTTCAAACTGGATATTGTTATCATAGAAGGCATTATTATAGTAGTCCTTCTTTCGGTCATCGCGAGTCTGCGCTTCTTCCATTTCCCACATATAATTCGTATGCTTATTATCATAGATGAAGAAAGGAATGAGGAAAAGGATTGTCAGAATACCAATCCAAGGATTGATTGTCGTGACAATGACAAACGTTGCAATAACGTTGATGATTGCGGAGAAAATGTTAAACACCAGCCAGGCAACACTTCCCATGATTTCAAAATTACTCCGTGTAATTCGGACCTTATCGCCCATTTTGGCAGAATCAAAGAACGCCAAATCGACCCGGGACGTCTTGTCGATCATCACGTTCTCTATATACATCGTAAGGGCATTGACGTATCTCATTCTGATATAAATGTCGTAATGGGCCAAGAGATATGTAAGCAGTTTAAATGCTAAATAAACGATCAACAAGATGAAAACGGCTTTCGTGCTGCCCGCCACCACACCGTTGAGAATCTCCTGCCAAAGCCAAATCGTCGTAAGCGGTATAAAAGTCGTTGAAAGCAACACGAGGCACTTGAGCAGAAAGTACTTCTTCGAAGCAAGAAAACTTGTCTTAATCCCGAACCATATGTTTATTAGGGTATTTTTAATAAATGAAAATGATTTACGCATCGACGGTTTCCTCCTTCAGGGCATACTTCTGCAATTGCAGGTTGTATAACTTCGCATAAAGTCCATCCTGACTGATGAGGTCCGTGTGCTTCCCGCTTTCGACGATCTTCCCGTCGTCAAGGACGATGATCTTATCGGCGAGTTTAGATCCGGAAATACGGTGCGAGATGATTATGCCAGTCCTGTTTCCTGATATTTCAGCAAATTGCCGGAAGATCCTGTCCTCCGCTTCCGCGTCCAGCGCTGCTGAGGGCTCGTCAAGGATGATGATCGGTGCATTTTTAAAATAAGCGCGTGACAAGGCGACTTTCTGCCATTGTCCTTTGGAAAGCTCCACGCCCTCATCAGCAAATCGCCTTGTCATATCCGTATCCAAGCCGTTTGAAAACTTTGAATATTCATCATAAATACCGCTCAATTTCAAGGCCGCGATGATCTCCTCATCATCATCGATTCGGCTTATATCTGACATCGCCACGTTATCCCGCAGCGTGAGCGGGTATTGAACGAAGTCCTGGAACAGGACAGAAAACTGCTTGCGCACTTCGGCAATATCGTAATCCGCCATTGGCCGGCCGTTGATGAAAATCCGGCCGGATTGCGGCGTATAGAGGCCGAGCATCAGCTTGACAATCGTCGTCTTACCGGAACCGTTGATACCAACGATTGAAAGCTTTTCGCCCTTTTTCAAAGAAAATGAAACACCCTTCAACACCGGTTTATCCGTCAATGGATAAGTGAAATGTACATCTTCAAAGGTTAAGGAATGGAATTCTTCCACAGGCATGACCTGCCCGGATTGTTTTTCAACCGGCATAGCGAGGAATTGGATAAGTTTCTCCAGCCTTTTTGCCCCGATGTAATAGATGGTGAGTAATATGTACGTGACATTTTCAAAGGCCATCGTTGCTTGGAGCGCAAAACCAATATATAACGTTGCATCGCCTACCAGTATATCCCCAGCAAGGGCCTTGCTTATGACAAAAAAGGTGAAAACAATCTCGCCGCTTCTTTTGATCAATTCTGTCACGGTTCTTACAGTAAGTTTTTTCAGATCCAACCTTTTATGACCCATGATAAATTTAGTTGTTTCCAAATTATATCTTTCCTTGATAGGATTCGTCAGGTTGTACATCCGCACATCCTTGGCTGGCCAGGGATCCGTGAGCATCCAGCGATAATAACTGGATTTGCGTATATCGGGAGCCGATTTTCTCAGGAAAAAGTCCATCTTCCTGCCGATGTAAATCTGCGAAATAACACCTGGGATAGTTAATGCAAGAAACAAAAAGGAATAAAAAATACTAAAATTGATAAGCGTTAAAAAGGAAATGATGAACGTATAGGTGCTGAAGAAGACATTGCTGATGAAGTTAGTGAGTTTGATTGCTTCATCTTTTGAATACTTCAGATAATCGACGGTATCGCGCCCGTGGGAGGTATCAATAAATGACATCGGTAATTCGGCAAGTTTACGCGATACCATTAAATCATACTGATGAATGATCCTCGTTCTTATTACTGATTCTAAAAAAATTAGTATGTAATTAATGACCTGTCGCAATATCGTCGTAACAATAAATAATGCGATCCATAGGAATAATTGGCCCTCAACGGCGTCGTATTGCAAGACCTCGTCCAGTATCCTTTTCAGAAAATAAATCGCCAACAAAGGACATGTTTCCGTCAGTAACCGGAGGATAAGGTAAAAAACGTAACGCATTTTATTGGACGAGTATGTTAATTTCAGTGAAAACCCCATTGCTTTCCCAAATGATATTTTTTCGTTCATGCTCTCTCCACATTCTCATTGTGTTTTCTATTAAAAAAAGCCCTATTTAAGGCATAGTTTTCGTAGGTCATTTCTTTCATACTTTCCTATTCCCTAAAGCAAGCGCTAATTCCTATGATTTAAAAACTGTACAATAACGGGTCGGTGTTGATTTCGGACACGAATACCCGTCCGGAAAGACCAAGTCTGTTTTTAATTTCGTCTTTCACCGCTGGAAGGACCATTCTTTCAATGCCGTGACCGACATCGATTAACGCCAGACCGCAGGCGCTGGCTTGCTGGGCGATATGAAGTTTGATCTCGCCCGTCACGAAGCAATCAACTCCCTCCGCAAGCGCCTGATTGATCGCATCCTCGGTCGCGCCACTACCGCCGATGATGCCGACTTTCTGGATCATCTTGTCTTCAGCACCGACGATTTTGACCGCGGGAAGATCGAAGCGCTCCCGCACCCTTTTCGAAAGCTTCCCAAGCCTGGTCGGTTCAATCTCCCCGACACGCATCAGTTTGTCCTTGGCGGGACCGCCGCCGGCGATGACAATGTTTTGAAGACCTAGCCGGGTTGAAAGGACGTCATTAACCCCGCCTTCGGCCGCATCGAGGTTCGTATGCATGACGTAGACCGATATGTCATGCTGACAAAGGTACTTAATTATCTTTCCTTTCGGCGTTGTAAACAGGATCTTATAAAGTGGCGTGAAGATGAACGGATGGTGGGTGATGATCAGGTTAGCTCCCTTAGCGACGGCTTCCTTCGCCACATCGATCGTCAGATCGAGGGCAAGAAGGATGTTAGTTAATTTGCTATCGTCGGAACCGATCACATGACCAATGCGCTCGGCATCGAAATCGGCGGCCAATTCCGGCGGATATTTCTTTTCCAGGAAGGCGATGACGTCGCTAATTATCATAATATCTCCTCGATCTCCTTGATTCTTGCCCCGATTTCCGGAGCGTCTTCTCTTATGTTCTTTAATCGTTCAAGTTCTTTCTCGAGTTTCTCCCGGAATACCAGGGATTTTTCCTTTAACAAGATAGGACCAAACCGATACTCGGTCTCAGTATATTCGGGAACACGATCGACCGGCGTGAACTCGATGATCTCGTAGTAATGGCGGCCTTCCTTGATCACTTCTTCCCTTGTGATTGCAAATCTCATTTCCGCAAGTCCCTTGCGCAGGGCGTAAAGGTCGCGGTTGGCCTGAATGATCAATCGGGCGTTGCCGACCTTGTCTCGGTCCTTGCGAATGATCTCGAGGGCATTCAAGCCGCCCATCCCGCCAAGGATGATCGCGTCCACTTCTTCCTTAAGGTCGCTCAGCCCGTCGGAAAGGCTGAAGCGGACGCGCGGGAAAAAGTGAAAGAAGGCGATGTTCTGGACGGCCGAGGCCAGCGGTTGTTCCTTGTTGTCAATGGCGACGGCGTGGGTGATGCCGTAGTTCTCAAATGCTTCGATGATCAGGTAACCGTGGTCGCAGCCGACGTCGGCGATCCTTTTCGCCGGCGGGATGAAGGAAGCGACCGCGCGGATGCGTTTCGATATCATTATTATCCCTCGCTAATATTATACCTGTTTAAAACAAAAAAGGCAATCATCGTTGCCTTTTTATTTGTATTGGCTGAGGCGTTTCTGCCGCGTCGGATGACGGAGGCGGCGGATCGCCTTGGCCTCGATTTGCCGGATGCGTTCGCGGGTGACCCCGAATTCCCGGCCGACTTCCTCGAGGGTGTGGGGTTTACCGTCGGTGAGGCCGAAACGCAGGCGCAGGACCTTTTCCTCGCGCGGCGTCAGCGTCCGTAACACGGTGTCGATTTCTTCCTTGTATTTCGCGTTGATCGTGTAATCAAGCGGGTTGGGAAGCTCGGTGTCGTGGACGAAGTCGCCCAGGGTGGAATCGTCTTCCTCGCCGACCGGCGTTTCCAACGATACCGGTTCCTGCGCGATCTTCTGGATTTGCTGGACCTTTTCGACGGAGATCTTCATCTCGACCGCCAATTCTTCCGGCGTCGGTTCCCGGCGTAGTTCCTGCGTCAGTTTCCGCTGCGTCCGGACGAGCTTGTTGATTGTCTCGACCATGTGGACGGGGATGCGGATCGTCCGCGCCTGGTCCGCAATCGCGCGCGTGATCGCCTGGCGGATCCACCAAGTGGCATATGTCGAAAACTTGAATCCTTTGGTCGGATCGAACTTGTTCACGGCTTTCATCAGGCCCATGTTTCCTTCCTGGATCAGATCCTGGAACTGCATCCCGCGGCCAAGATAGCGCTTGGCGATCGAGACGACGAGGCGCAGGTTCGATTCGATCAGGATCTCGCGTGCGTCCATTCCTTCTTCGACGTAACGCCGATATTTTTCGATATCTTCGGGCGTAAGTTCCTTCTTGCCTTTCTCGTGCTGTCTAAGGACGTCCTGGGCTAATAAACCTTGCTGGACGGTCCGGGAAAGCTCGAGCTCGCGGATCGTGCTAAGCAGGGGAATCTGCCCGATTTCCTTGAGATACATCTTCACGGGATCGTCGGCCTGAGTCGGCACGAACGTCGTGACGAGGTCGTCGATATCCTTGGTCTTCAGTTCGCTTTCGATTTCGTTGGTGAATTCGTTAAATTCCGTATCGGCTTCCAGGTCGCCGATGAAGCCTTCGAAGTCGAATCCTTCGTCGTCCTCGGGAATGCCGTTGTCGTTCTCATGCTCGGACAGATCGTCCCCGCGGACGAGGTCGATGTTCTCGCTTTCGAGTAACTTCGCGATCTCGTCAAAGTCCTCGCTGTCCTCGTCGATCAATTCCAGTATGTCCTTGATGGCGATATATCCGTTTCTTTTTCCTTTTTCGATTAATTCCATCAGCGGTTGGTTGTCGTAAATCATGGCCATCACTCCTTTGTCTTGATAGTGATCAGTGGTTTTTTCGTTTCCCGATACCTTTCCAAAAGATCTACGGTTTTCTCTTCGTCACGCAGCTGGTTTGCCTGCTCGTGGTATTTATTCTTTTTAATCGTCTCAATCAATTCCGAAATCTCCGCGTATTCGCCGATGAATTCGGAATTTAGTATTTCCATTAGGATCAGCGCTTCTTCCGCGTCCAGCCAGGTCCGGAATTCGTCGATGTTCATCGCTTCCTTCTTTTCATAGTAATCGAAAAGTTTGAAAAGGATGCTCCGGGTATGACGGTTGGCCGCGGTATAAGCGACGAGTTTTTCCTTGGCTTCGAGGTATTTTTCGCGGTGGTAGATCAACGTCTTGATCAAGGCCTTTTCCGAATTCTCGAACTTGAGTTTCTTCGTCGCTCTCCGGATGGGAAGGGGTTTATCGGGCTTACGGATGAGGATGGTCGGCCGCGCCGCGCTGCGTTTGAAGTCGTTCTGCAGCGTCTCGATGGACACCTGCAGGTCGGCGGCCATCTTCTTCAGGTATAACTCGTTGATGACGGCCGAATTGAAAAACGCCAGATGGCGGAACACGTTGTTTTTGAACCGCTCGATGCTCGTGATATCCGTCGGTTCGAGCTCGTCCTTCTCCACCGCGTAGAGATAATCGATACCGTTCAGACGGTTGTCGGTCAAATATTCCTTCAGTTTGCTTGCGCCGTAGGCCTTCAGGTAATCGTCGGGATCGTATTTACCCGGAAGCAAGACCGCCTGGCAGTTCAATCCTGCTTCGGTGAGCAGGTAAATCGCTTTTTTCGCGGCCGTACGTCCGGCCGAATCGCCATCGAAACAGACGGTGACGTTGGCGGTCAGGCGCTTGATCGCCTGGATCTGGGCATCGGTCAGGGCCGTCCCCATGATCGCGATGGCGTTCTCGACGCCGGCGCGATGGGCCGCGATGACGTCCATGAACCCTTCGAAAACATATACGCCATCAAGGGAACGGATCGCGTCGCGCGCCTGCTCGATGTTATAGAGGATCTGGCCTTTCTTGAAGATCGCGTTTTCGGCGCTGTTGACGTATTTTGCTTCCTGGTCGTCTTCGCGATAGATGCGTCCGCTGAAACCGACGATGTTCCCGTTGACATCTTCCAGAGGAAACATGATCCGGCCGCGGAAAACGTCGTAATAGTCGTTCTTCCCGCTGCGGACGATCCCGGCCTCGATCATGTCGAGGGGTAGGCATTGTTCGCGAACAAGCGCCTTGTACAGCAGGTCGCCTTCGCGGGGCGCGAGTCCAATCCGGAACCGCTTTATTATTTTATCATCCAGGCCTCTTTTATACAAATATTTTAACGCTTCTTGGCCATCGGCGGTATTATTAAGGGAAAACTGGTAGAAATTTGTGGCTTTTTCGAGAATGTCGTAGTATTTTTTAAGAAGCTGGCTTTTCGCGCCGGCGACGCCGATATCGATCGGAACGCCGAGTTTTTCCGCTAAGCGCGCCACCGCCTCGACGAATGAGACTTTCTCAAAATTCTGAATGAAGGTTATGACGTTCCCCTTCGCCCCGCAGGCGAAGCAGGTATAGATCTTCTTGGTGGGCGATACGGTGAGCGATGGATTGTTGTCGTTATGAAACGGGCAGAGACCGACGAAATTGGCGCCTTTCTTGCTTAATTTGACCTTTTCGCCGATGACCTGGACGATATCGGCGTCGTCGCGGATTTTCTGAATCGTTTCTTCCGGAATCAACACATCCATCAGCCCCCTTTTTTTCTTATAATCTCTCTTTTATATAATTAACGAGTTCGGCGATTTTTACCCTTTTTTGTGTCATGGAATCGCGTTCGCGGACGGTTACGGTATCGTCGTCGAGCGTGTCGTAATCGATCGTTACGCAAAACGGCGTACCGATCGCGTCCTGACGGCGATAACGGCGGCCGATGTTCCCGCTCGTGTCATATTCGCACCGCAGGTCCTTAAGAAGCAATTGATACACTTCTTCCGCCTTTCCGGAAAGTTTGTTCACAAGCGGCAGGACCGCGACCTTGATCGGCGCGATCTCCGGCTTCAGGCGCAGCACGTCCCGTTCCTCGCCGTTTTCCAGCTGCTCGCGCGCATAAGCGCTCGTAACGATCGCCAGGAATAGCCTTTCGACGCCGAGCGAGGGTTCGATGACGTATGGGAGGTAACGGGTGTTCGTCTCCTGGTCGAAATATTCAAGGTTTTCATGCGAGTGTTCCTGATGGACGCGTAGATCGTAATCGGTGCGGTCGGCGATTCCCCACAACTCGCCCCAGCCGAAATAGAACAAAAATTCGATGTCGGTCGTGGCGGCGGAGTAAAACGAAAGTTCGTTGGGTTCGTGGTCGCGGCACCGAAGGCGGTCCTTGTCCAGACCAATGTCCACCAGGAAGTCAAGGCAGAACTGCCGCCAATAGTTGAACCATTCGAGGTCGGTGCCGGGCTTGCAGAAGAATTCCAGTTCCATCTGTTCGAATTCGCGCGTCCGGAAGATGAAATTTCCGGGCGTAATTTCGTTGCGAAAACTTTTGCCGATCTGGGCTACCCCGAAGGGAAGTTTCCGGCGGGAAACACGCTGGAGGTTCTTGAAGTTGACGAAGATCCCCTGCGCCGTCTCCGGACGCAAATACACGGTGTTCTCCGCGCTTTCAATGACGCCCTGGTTGGTCTTGAACATCAGGTTGAATTTACGAATCGGGGTGAAGTCATGCGCCCCGCAGGACGGACAAGGTACGTCGTTTTTCTGGATGTATTCGTTCAATTCCGCGGCGGTCATGTTCTCCGTCTTGACCGCCCCGGCGGTCTGTTGTTCGATCAAGTTGTCGGCCCGGTATCTGACCCCGCATTTCCGGCAGTCGACGAGCGGGTCGGAAAACCCGGCCACATGCCCGCTCGCTTCCCAAACCTTCGGGTTCATGAGGATCGCGCTGTCAAGGCCGATGTTATAGGGCGACTCGTGAACGAACTTCTTCCACCAGTAGCGTTTGATATTGTTCTTCAACTCGACGCCCAACGGTCCGTAATCCCAGGCGTTGGCGAGACCGCCGTAGATCTCGCTACCCTGGAATACGAAACCATAGTTTTTTAAATAGGCGACGAGTTTTTCCATGTTCATTTCTTCCACAAAATAACACTCCTTACAGAATCCGTTTCATAATATTATATCACAATTTTTCTTTCCTTGTAAAGTATTTTCATAATTTGCGGGCGGGGTCAGCGGAACCAAGTAAACAGGAATCCGGAGGGGGAAAGTTGCGTGAAGACGATGATGAGGCTCGCCGTTACAAGGTATTGGGCGAGGCCGAGATGGAGGCTGAAGCGTAATTCTTTCCGCCGCTGGATACGGTATGCCACGTATTGGCCGCCGATTATGGAAACAAGGCAGACAGCGTGCCAGAAAACCGCGGTAAAGGTCCGGTATCCGATCAGATAATAAAGGGCGAAGATAAACGCCGTGATCGCCATCATGACAAGCGATGAAACGACGCGCGAAAGGAGGTAATTGTTCGGATACTCAAAGGCCACGACGTACTCGATGAGCACGAGCGCTGTTACCGCCGTGAAATATGCCTTGAAACTTTCGAAAATACTGCCGTTCGCGGGAAAAGCGACGCGATTGAAGGCGGTATCGATCAGACGGTTGCCCTGACGGGCAAGCGATGCCAGCACGAAGAGTGTCGCGCCCAGCGCCACCACTTCTTTGAGAAAATGCTTCTTCTTCATTATGTCATCACCACTTACTATTATGACATCAGGAGGGCGGGCATATGCGGGAAAACGAAAAAGCAATTTATCGGCGATAAATTGCTTTCATCGTTTTCGTTATTTTCGGTTATCCGATCGATCTTACTTAAGGCCGAGATCTTCAAGAGCCTGCTCGATCGCCTCATAGTAATGAGAAGCGGTAACAGTGATGCCGGCAAGCGCGTTGGGGGTGTTGTTATCCTGTTTGATCTTTCCATCTTCCAAAGTGAAGCCGGTCAAACCATTTTCAAGGACGTACGCCGCTAACGCATCGACCTGCTGGAACCATTCGAGCTTATCGTTTTCTTCAAGCCATTCCTTGTATTCCTCAAGGACTTCGGCGTCAGAAAGTTCGCCCTGGATGCCGGAATCGCGGAAATGCATGCCATAGAGGTATTGCAGTTCCTGCTTCGTCTTCTCGTTCCAAACGAACTTGCCATCCGTGCCCTTCGAGCCCTGACGAGTGTCGATCTTGATTTCGCTCAGTTTGCCTTCCTTGTCGATTTTGACGGTGGCCCAAACCAAGTCGGAACCATTGGTGGTGACAACCTGAGTGACGCCTTTCTTCGCGTTCTTGACGGCCTGCTTGGCAACCGCGACATATTCGTTATCGATGATAGATACGCCGGTGATGTAGGGGAACTTGCCGTCGGCGTCGGGATTCTTGATGCCTTTTTCCAGCCAGTATTTCTCGATCAATTCGGCCTGTTCGAACCATTCAAGCTTGTCGTTTTCTTCAAGCCATTCTTTGTACTGGTTCAATACGGCTTCATCATTGATATCGCCGGTAATTCCGGAATCGGGGAAGTGCATCGCATAACGATAGCCCAATTCTTTCTTCGATTCGGCGTTGAACGAATAGCCGGAGCGCTGCGTTTCGTCGGCATGGGATTGGATCTGGTCGATATCATAATCGACGATCTTTCCGTCTTCGACGGTGACGGTCACGATTGTGACCTGCGGAGCGCCATAGTTAAGGCTTTCCTTGAATGCCCGGTAAACGCCGTCCTGCATTTTTCCATCGCAGGCGGTCAGGAATACCATGGACATCAGACCAAGAACGAATACAACGAAAATCTTCTTGAAAATTTGCATTTGTCTTATTCCTCCTGTTATTATTCTTAGATTTTAAGACCAGCTAATTATACCATATCATGTGAATGATTACAACGGATTTTTTATATGATTATGAATGTAAATGTTTACTTTCAACCTTATTTTGCGCATTTTTCTCCGCTTTATTCAGGTATGCGCGGATTTTATCGCGCATTTCCTGTTTGCCGGGTTTGCACAGTATCACATCGGCTTCGCCGGAAACGATCTTTTCCGCCAAACCCGAGCAGCCGGGATAACCGCAGGCGCCGCAGTTGTATCCGGGAAGCATCTCCGTCACTTTCTCGATGCGCTCGTCGATCTGAACGGCGAACACCTTCGAAAGCCAGCCAAGCAGCGCTCCAAACAGGCCGCCGATCGCGGCAAACACGAGCATCGGCACGATTATGTTCATAAAGATGTCTTTCATAGGTTTCGCCTCCTATATGATCAGTTGCCCGAACTTCGCGAAGATCATCGCCAGGATGCCGGCAGTTATCAAGGCGATCGGGATGCCCTGGAACGCCTTCGGGATATCGCCGCGGGCGATCTTGCTTCTCAGGGTCGAAAAGATGTAGATGACGAAGAGAAAGCCTACCGCGATCGAGAACGAGTAAACGAGCGTCTCGAGGAAGTTGAACTTCCGGGCGATGACGGTTTTAGCCGTACCCAGGACCGCGCAGTTAGTGGTGATCAGCGGCAAGTAAATGCCAAGGGCGCGGTACAGGGAAGGGATCACCTTTTTCAAAAACATCTCGATGATCTGCACGAGCGCGGCGATGACGAGGATGTAGACGAGCGTGCTCATGTAAGTCATGCCGAGCGGTTTGAGGATCGCGTAATACAGTCCCCACGAAACAAGGCTCGAAAGGGTGATGACGACGATGACCGCAAATCCCATTCCGACGGCAGATTGGCGTTTCCCGGAAACTCCGAGGAACGGGCAGGTACCGAGGAACTGGTTGAGGATCACGTTTTGAATGAGAATCGCGTTAAACGCGAGGACGATCAGTCCGCCAAACGTCATTTGCTTTTCACCTCTCTCGCAGCTTTCGCCGCATTGATTGCCTTACTTCCGGCGAGGATCAATCCAAGGATGATGAAGGCCGCCGGCGGGGAAACAAAGAAGTTCGAGAAGAACGGAGAGTTGTTCTTGTTGAAGTTGATGGCAAGGTTACCCCAGATCGTGATCGACCCGGTCCCGAGAACTTCGCGAATCAGGGAGATGACGATCAATACGAGCGTGAACCCTAATGCCATTCCAAGGGCGTCGAGGATCGAGTCGAGCCAATTGTGCTTCGAAGCGAACGCCTCGGCGCGGCCAAGGATGATGCAGTTCACGACGATCAGCGAGATGAACAGTGACATCCGCTCAAACAAATCGGGAACGAACGCCTCCATCACCATCTCGACGATACTGACGAACGTCGCGATCACAACGATGAAGATAGGGATGCGGATCTCGTCGGGGACGATGTGCCGGATCAGGGAGATGATCAGGTTCGACATCACAAGCACGAACAGCACGGCAAGCCCCATCCCGAGCGCGTTTTCCACCTTATAGGTGATCGCAAGCGTCGGACACAGTCCGAGCATCGTCACGAGGATCGGGTTTTCCTTCCACAAGCCCTTCGTGAAGTTCAAAAGCTTGCTGTTATCCTTCATAACTTACACCTCCCAGACTATCCTTGATCGACTTGAAGTGGTTGATCGCCGCGTCGATGCCGGCGCCGACGCCGCCTGAGGTTTTTGTGGCGCCGGATTTCGGCGTGTAGTCATAACTGTCGACGGATTCTCCGGCGATCTCGAAATCGTGATCGCTGAGGCTGTAGTCATCTTTTCCGCCGATCATTTTCGCGTTTTCGACCGTCCCGTCGACCTTGATTGAGATCAGGGCGACGATCTGGCTCTTGAATCCCAGGAAACTCGTCTGATAAATCACGGCCGCGAGGTTCTTGTTCTCGTCAAAGGCATAATAGTAAGCCTGGATGGCGTTTTCGGCGACTTCGTTACTGCCGTCGTCAGCCTGTTTATAATAAGCATAAGGGTAGTATTGTTCCAGTTTCTCGTTGATCTGGTTCCGGCTGCCGATGATTGGGGCGGTGATCATGTTCACGCCCGCGAGCAACAGGCCGGAAATCGCGCAGATCGCGACCAGCAAGAGCGCGTATTTGAATATCGACTTATTCATCTTGAGCCTCCATATAAGCGATGGCAAGGCGCGCCGCCTGAATCAGGATATTCGAGGTATCCGTGGCGCCGGTCACAGGCTGGACGGCATCGAGGTCGTCCTGGTTCGCGATGATCCGGCCGGGAATGATATCCTTGGGATGACCGTTCGCTTCCTGCCATCCTTCGTTATAGGAATCGTTGTAATCCTCGCCGGCGGTATCAGCCGTGAAGGCGGTGATTTGTCCGGCCGTGAAAGTGATCGTGCTCGTGACGTATTCGCGTCCGGCCGACCGTTTCGTTTTCACGACGAGGATCGTGTCGGCGCCTTCGACCGTCTTACTGGCGATGTAACCGGAAAATTTGTGCTTGCCGATCAGTTCCGCAAATTTCTCCCGGTATTTGTCGGTATCATAGGTTGCGTCGCTCACGCTTTTGATTTGATAATCCTGTCCGGTAATGACGGTGACATCCTTTTCGCCGACGGTGAAGGTGTATTGGAAATCGAAGGTGTCGAGATCCTGGACCTGTTCCTTATAGGTCACTTCTTCCATCACTTCTTTCGGCACCGCGGCGCTGACTCCGTAGGCGCCGATGCCCAGGACGAGCAGACCGACGACCGCGTAGGTGACGATTACCTTCTTCTTGTTCGCCGCTACCCTAAGTCCGGCTGCCAGCCGGTCAACGATGACCGTGAAGCAGTTCATTAGAAGGATCGAGGTCGCGACCCCTTCCGGCATGCTCGAGCGGTAACGGAACAGCACGGTCAAGACGCCAAGGAAGAGGGCGTAAATGACCTTTCCGTTCGGTGAACGGGGGCTTGTGACCGGCTCGGTCGCCATAAAGACGGCACCGAAGAACAACGCGCCGCTGAAGATATAAGTGAGCGAATATTTGATGTCGGCCGCGTACCCGTTGAAGGCGCCGATGACGTAGGTCAATACGAACACGGTCGCGATATATATCACGGGTATGCGCCAGTTGATGACTTTTCTGACAAGAAGGTAAACAAGCGCCACCAAGCAGAGCAGGGCGCTGGTCTCCGCGAGCGCTCCCGGCACCAACCCTACGAAGATCTTCCAGAGCGGATAATCGGAAAGGATCGTGGGAACACCGTTTGCGAAGTCGCTTCCAAGCGTAGCCATCGGCGTTGCCCCGGCCGTAAAGTATTCCGAGGGGTTAAGGTAATTGGGAAGGATCTGCGAAGTGAAGGCGGTCGTGACGAAGATATAGCCGACGAGCGCCGGGTTGAAGATGTTGTTTCCGAAACCGCCGAAAACGAGTTTCCCGAAGAAGGTGCCGAAAATGGCGCCCAGAACAAGGACCCAGTACGGCGTCCCATAGGGCAAAATCATTGCCAGCAGAATCCCGGGAATTGCCGGGAAGCTGACCATGAGCTTCCGGAAGACCTTCTTCTCACCGCGCAAAAGATAAAACACGAGTTCGGTCAAATACGAAGTCGCTGCTCCGATGATGACGAGCAGGAGCGGTCTAAGCATGTCCCAGATCGAGAACGTATCCATGTTGATATACGGCAGCAGCCCGTTTTTGACCCAGGCAAAAAGGATCAAAGGCAGTAAGGCGATTAGAAAATCGCGCATGATCACGGTCGTGCCGTAGTTCTTATTGTCAGCCTTACGGATGTAGGGCGCCTTGTCAAGAATGAAGTTCTGTGCACTCATGCTTTCGACCTGCTTTCCAGTACTTTCTTCTTGGCGCGGGCGACGTTGCTCGTCAGTTCGATCCGCGACGGGCAGATGTACGAGCATAACCCGCATTCCATGCACAATTCCGGCCGGTATTGCTTGAGCAAGTCAAGATCGTCGCCTTCCAGCGCTTCCTTGATCTGGATCGGCGCCAGAAATACCGGGCAAACCTCGTTGCACTTACCGCAGCCCAGGCATTCGGGATTGATTTCCCGGACCTTCTTCGGCATCACGATGACGCTTGACAGGCAACGGTTGACAACGAGGGTGTCGAATTTCAACGCGACGCCGGTCATCGGTCCGCCGGCGATGAAATACGCGTCCGCAAGTTCATCGGCATATCCACCAAGCGCGGTAACGATATCGCTGACCTTGGTGCCGATCTTCGTTGTGACGTTGCGCGGTTCCTTAAGTCCGGCGCCGGTGATTGTCACCGTCTTTTCGACCAGGGGCATGTTGTTTTCCACCGCATGGCACAGGGCAATCGCCGTTCCGGCGTTATTGACGACGGCGCCGGCCTCGGCGGGCAAGCTCTTGTAGTTCTTGCCGGTGATCCGCTGGACAAGGTATTTTTCCCAACCAGCCGGGTAAACGTCCTTGACGGGATAAACCGTGAGCTTATCGCCGGCCTGCTGGTTTACTTTTTCAATCAGTTCCTGCTTGTACGCCTTGATCGCTACGATGATCCTTTGCGCGTCCGTCGCCCGCCGGATGTACTCGGCGCCGCGAATCATTTCGTCAAGATGCTCGTGCATCATGACGTAGTCGGCGGTGATGTAGGGCTCGCATTCGACGGCGTTAATGATCACGACGTCGATCTTCGCCTGCGTCTGGTATTTCACATACGCAGGAAAACCGCTGCCGCCCAAACCAACGACACCGCATTCTTTCGCGATCCTGATGATGTCGGCGCGCGATAGCGCCTCCACCTTGTTAGGTTTTATCGTTTCCACCTTGGTTTCCTGGTGATCATTTTTGATCTGGATGCAGGGAACCATTCTTCCCGAGGCGTGCCACATTTTCTGGGCGACGGAAACGACTTCGCCGCTGACGCTCGCGTGAATCGGGATCGGGAAACGGTCAGTCCGCTCGGCGATGACCTGGCCGACCTTGACCTTGTCTCCGACCTTGACTTTCGGCTCGCAAGGCGCGCCTTGTTCTACTAAAGGAATATATACATCTTCCGGGTCCAAAAATAAAAACGGAGGCTTGTTTTGCGTTAATTCCTTGTGTCCCCGGTGCTCCGGCAGATGCGTTCCTTTGCTCTTGATGAACAACACCTAAAAACCTCCTTGCTTTTATTATTCGTTCAACATTGGTTATTATAACACAAAAAGCGCCATTTGTGAATAGTTTTCATGATAGTCCGCATAATTCGTCAATGGAAAACGTCCTCATTTTCGATAAAAACAAAAAGGGGCGTTTCCGCTCCCTTAAGTTTGATTCATTAAGTTGTTTTGTTTCACTCTTCTTCGCCGGTGACTTCTTCCCACTTGGCGTACAGGGTGATGTTGGCGACGATTTCCGTGTCGAAATCAAATTCGGTGGTATGAGCTTCGTCGGTGTACCAGCCCGTAAACGTATATCCTTCGCGGACCGGGTCGGCCGGACATTTCACCTTTTCGCCGTCAAAGCGGAACACCAGGTAAACATTGATGCCGGTAATACCGGTTTCAAAGGTGATCATCAGGCGCGGCGCTTCTTCCCATTTCGCGTAGAACACGGTCGCAGCAGTAGCTGCGGTCACGGTCGTGATCGCTTCGCCCTGATACTGCGGGTTGTCATACCACCCGGCAAACACGAAGCCCCGTTTCGTCGGAACCGGCAGGACCGTTCCCGGGGTGATCGTCAGTCCGTAGTAGTTATCAACGGATGTGGCCGCGTACTTCTTAATCAACCCATCGACTTCGCCGCCTTCGCCGGCAAAATCAACGCCTTCGATGATCAGGATTTCCCCGGCGGCCAGGAACTGCACGAACTCGAAACCGGAATACAGGTCGCTCCGCCATATGCCGGTAAGGATATAGTCGTAAACGCCCTGGGGAACGTCGACCGCGTAGCCGATGTTCTTTTCGACGATGAAGACGTTGTCGTGAAGGTGTGTCAAGGCGATCTTGTATCCCCACCAGGCCGGCTCGGTGCCTTCGGCGTCGCCGCCGAAGATCGCATCATCGCCACTGTACAGGAAGATGCTGAACGCGGCGTTGGCATAACTGTAGCCGGCGTTATAAAAGCCAAGTTCCTGTTCGGTCGGCGTTGCTCCCGCCTTTGGT
>DGDS01000043.1:25464-33752 GCA_002385575.1 Caryophanales bacterium UBA3946
TCCCGCCTTTGGTGATCAGCTGCGCCGCTGTTTCGACGAGTTCCCATTTCGCAAAAAGAGTGAAATCACCTTCAACCGGAGTATCGAAATCATATTCCTCGGTATAGCCGATGTCCTTGAACCAACCCGCAAACTCATGTCCATCCCAGGTCGGCTCCTCCGGTTCGGCAACCGTCTGTCCGTGATTGACCTCCACGGCTTCGACTTCGATGCCTTCGCCAGTCTCAAACGTCACGGTGTAGACATTGATGTTCCATTTCGCATACAAAGTGAGCGCCGCGGTAACCGGCGTATCGAAATCGTAGGCGACCGTTTTCGCCGCGTCCGTAAACCATCGCGCAAACGTATGTCCGATCTTCGTCGGATCTTCCGGTCTCGCGACTTTCGCGCCGTCAACGACCTAGACGGGGCTGATGCTCGATCCGCCGTCGATGTCGAAGGTGATGGTGTACTTCGTGGCCTCCTTGACGGTGATCGTCGCTTCAGCGAACACTTTCGCGTTGCCTTCCAGTTCCACCTTGACAGTGGTCTGGCCGACGGCGATGCCTTTCACCACGCCGTTGATGTAAGTGGCGATTTCCGGATCCTCGAACGAATACTTGAGTTCATATTCCTTCGCACCCGGATTTTTAATGTCCGGCGTCAGTTGCAATTCCTTGCCTACTTCGACTTCATATGATCCCTGGGCAAACGATAACGTGATCTTCTCCCCGCAGCCAACAACCAGGAAAAGCGCGCAGGCGGTAATAGCCAATAAAAATATGTATCTTAATTTACGCATAAATACTGTTCTCCTCCTTTCCGGGATACATTATATCACACCGGCAGGGCATTAACACCCAACACATTTTACCGGATATGGAAGGCGCAGGAAAGAAAAAAAGAATTGATCGGAATCAATTCTTTACTCGCGCATTTTGTTTATGACTCGGGCCGCGCGGCTGCGGTAACCGAGGTAATGCTCATAATAACGGTCCACAAACTCAACAATCGGCTTGCGATCGGGTAGTTGCGAAAGGACTTCGGGGGTGAGGTCGGGCAACTTCGTCAGATACAGAAACCTGGCGATCCGCACGACTTCGGCGGCGGAAAAACTATCCCCGGGCTGACGACAGGATTCGCACTTCACCCCCCCGGAAGTAAAGGCGAACCCGACGAGGTTTTCCCGGCTTCCGCAGGAAACGCAGCTTGTGAACACGGGACCGACGCCAAGCAGATACAGGCACTTCAGTTTGAAGATCAGAAGGTAGTAGGGACTCGCTTCCGCAGTGTTCATCCGGTCGAGGATATCGGCGCAAAAACGATAGAAAGTAGCACTGTCCTCGATATGGCCGCCCAGTTGCTCGCATAGTTCGACGAGCAAAAGCGCGTCATTGAGAATATCGATATTGCTTTTGATCACGCTGTAATTGGAGACGACTTTCCCGGTCGTCATGATGTGCAGGGCGTTTTCGTCCTTGGCGACGCAATCATATTCGATTTTCGTCAGTTCCTGCGAATAAGCGAAGGTCTTGCTTTTCTGGTTCAACGCGCCGCGAACCAGAAGCGACTCAAGTCCTTCCGGGGTGAGGACCGTTACCAGTTTATGATTCTCCTGGTATTTCACCCCCTTGAGAATGATTCCTTCTATTAGTTTCATCGTTTTCTCCTGGGGCGAATTCTTTTGCGTATTCGGCTTTTTGTTTGTTCTTGTATTCGAGGTAGTCCTTTACTTTTCCGGTTTTGATAAATTTTTGCATATCTCTCTTATTCATATACGTTCCTCCTATGAATATAATTGCAAAAATTATCAAAGTTATACATGAAATAAAAAATTACTCCAAAAAATAACCCATCCGTTTCAGCTCGGCTTTCTTGTTCCGCCAATCGTCAGCGACCTTGACCCAGAGTTCAAGGTAGACCTTGTTTCCAAAGAGCATGACGATCTCCTTGCGCGCCAGCGTCCCAATCTCCTTGAGCATCTTTCCGCCGGCGCCGATGATGATCTTCTTCTGCGACGGCCTTTCGACGTAGATCGTCGCGCGGATCTCCGTCAGGTCGGGATTATCTTCAGCCGTTTTGCCCTCCTCGGTCACTACCGCAAGCGAATGGGGGACTTCCTCTTTCGTCAGCAGGAGCGCTTTCTCGCGGATCAGTTCGGCGATGATGAACTGCTCGGGCCGGTCAGAATAGACCTCGCCCGGGTAGTATTTCGGGCCTTCCGGCAACCTTTCCTCAATCGCCGTAAGCACCTTCTCCAGGTTATCGCCCCGGAGGGCGCTGACATAATAGACTTCCGTGAACTTCCCCGCGGCATCGTATTTCACGATGTTTTCCAATAGCCGATTCTTATCCTTGACGAGGTCGATCTTGTTCACGACCATGATCACCGGGACGTCGCTTTTATTGAGCCGTTCAATGATGAACTCCTCGCCGCTGGAAAAATCCTCGGCCGCGTCGATGATGTAAAGGATCAGATCGACACCGGAAAGGGAGGCGAACGCCTCCTTATTCATGAACCGGCCCAGTTCATGGCGCGGCTTATGGATTCCGGGAGTGTCGATGAAGATGATCTGCGCGGTAGCGCTCGTATATACACCCTTGATCTGGTTGCGGGTGGTCTGGGGTTTGGGACTGATGATCGAAACCTTCCGGCCGATGATCGCGTTGATGAGCGTCGATTTCCCAACGTTCGGCCTTCCGACCACCGCCACGAACCCCGAACGGAACTTATCGGCCATCGCGCATTGCCTCCGAACTGAAAGGATAAGGAAGGAGGTCGCTGACCTTGAATATTTTCTTTTCCTTTTCAAGGTTAAAAAGGACGACTTCCGCCTCCGGCGCCATCAGTTCCGCAATCACCTGTCGGCAGGCCCCGCACGGTGAGATCGGCTCCGTCGTCGCGCCAATGATGCCGATCGCGACAATGTCGGGTTTGCGGGCGCCGGCGGAATAGGCGGCCGTAAGCGCCGCGCGTTCGGCGCAAAGCGAAAGCGGATAAGAGGCGTTTTCGACGTTCGCCCCGGTGATCACGCGCCCGTCGCGCAGCAGGACCGCAGCCCCCACAGCAAACTCTGAATACGGGGCGTAGGCGTTTTTACGCGCGGAAGCGGCGCATTCGTAGATTTTATCATAATTAATAGTCATTTTATCCTCCGGTAGCCCAAGGCGTTAAGGATTTCTTCCTGTTTTGTGAACATCTCCTGCTCCTGTTCCGGATCATGGTGATCATAGCCCATCAGATGGAGAAGCCCATGCACGAGAAGGAAGGCAAATTCCCGTTCGGCGGAATGACCGTATTCTTCGGCTTGAGCGAGAAGCCGGTCAACGGAGATGAAGATATCGCCAAGGTATTCTTCCTCGTCGGCCGGAAAGGAAAGCACGTCGGTCGGACGGTCGACGCCGCGGAACTGGCGGTTGAGGCTCCAGATTTCCGCATCATCGGTCAGGATCAGGGAAACCGTCTTTTCCGTCCCGAAGTATTCCCCGACCTTGGTCATGATTTCTCCGGCCTCGACGCCAAAGGGTTTTTGATAATTATCATAAAGATTGATTTCCATGCCGGCCTTCGTATCTTTCGATAATTTTCTGGACAAGCGGGTGCCGCATCACATCATACCGACTGAAGCGGCAGATCTTGATCCGGTCGATGTCCGTGAAGAGCTTCACGGCCTCAAGCAACCCCGACTGATCCCGGGACGGCAGGTCGATCTGGGTCACGTCGCCGGTGATGATCATCTTGGAGTTATGCCCAAGCCGGGTCAGAAACATTTTCATTTGCAGGCGCGAGGTGTTTTGCGCTTCATCGAGGATGATCACGGCCTTTTCAATTGTCCGCCCGCGCATATAGGCCAGGGGAGCGATCTCGATCGCGCCCTTTTCGATCAGCTTGTCCACGGCCTCCTTGCCGAGGGCTTCGTTCAAACTGTCATACAAGGGGATCAGGTATGGATCGATTTTATCCTTGACATCGCCCGGCAGATATCCAAGCTTTTCTCCCGCCTCAACGACGGGACGGACCAAGACGATCCGCTTCGCCTCGCCGGCCTTCAGGCGGCTCAAGGCGTAGAGGACGCCGAGATAGGTCTTACCGGTGCCGGCGGGACCGATCGCGAACACGATGTCGTTATTCGTCAGGGCCTCAAGATATAGTTTCTGATTCAGCGTCCGGGGAAAGACGGCCTTCCCTTGGAAGGTGGTAATCAGGATTTCCTTCTTTAAAAAGAGTTTGATGATCACATCGCCGTTTTCCACGGTGAGGTTGTTCATGATGCCGAGGATATCGACCTCGGTAAGGGCGATGTCGTTTTCGAAGATCGTTTCCAGGACTTCGAAAAGCATCACCAGGATATTCTCTTTGTCCGAATTTTCCGGGATCTTGACTTCGGCGTTCCGGACAAGGATTTCTTCCTTATAGAATGACTCGATCAAGTCAATATGTCTGTTATTTGGTCCCAGGACCAATGCTTCATTAATGATGTTTTTGAAACTGTAGATGGTCTTATAACCCATATGCACTCCGTAATTGATTTATTATATTATACTATGAGCGCGGGTGATTGTAAAGCGATAAGGGAGCAGTTTTTTTTGCGAAAACCGACAAAAAACGTCCGGAAAATCCGGACGTTTTCACATGTGGGAGGAATTCATTCATCCCTCACTTTAATTCCTTCGGCGATATTCAGGTGGTTTATCTTCCATGCGCTGATCATTATCATGACCGCGGACATAACCAGTACCGTCACCGCCGCCGCCAGATAACTTGTCCAATAGATCGCGGGATAAATGACGAAGTTTTCGCTCGTAAACTCGCCTTTGACCATGTTTAGGATGACGTTCCCAATGACAAAACCAGCTGGCAGGGCGATCATCAGTTGCATGGCGGCCTCCTTCACGCATGCGAGAACGATCTGTTTTTCCGGATAACCAAGGACGCCCATGAACATATATTCATATTCCCGCGCGGAAAGATTGATTTGCCCGATCGCGTACAATATCGTGATTCCAAGCGCCGCCGCGCAGACGAGCATGAAGAGGATCAAAGCCTCAAGATTTTCCATGAGCGCGGTTAGCCATACACGGTCGTTATCAATCGTCGTGTATTTAAACCCGTATGTTTCGCTTAATCGGGCAATATCCCTGATGCCCCGGACGAAAATGATGTTATATACCTGCGGTAAATCAGGAAAGACTGTGGCAGCGTACCGATAGCTCGCGTACATGGCAAGTCCGAAACCTTGTTTTACTGTCTCCGATATTACCGCTTCAACGCCGTTTAATTTGATCTTATCTCCTTCTTCTGCATTCCATATGTCCGCGTAGTATTCCGGAATGATGACTCCCACGGATAACTTGTCATTATCAATATCCAGCATATCGAAGTCATCGTCGACGATGATTATTTTGTATTCCTTGCCGTTGACGCTGACAGGAAGCGCGAGCGCCCGGGAAGATTCCGTGAACGACACGAGCAGGGGATGATCGGTCTCCCAGGGAACGGCGTCGATTTCAATCATCGCGTCATAGCGAACGAATTCATCAAAGTGTTGCCTTTCAGTATGAGTGATTGAATTATGGAAACCCAAGGCAAAAACAAGCAGGGCGCAGGAACCGATGTTTCCCAATATCAAGGCGATGAAGCGCCCTTTGTTTCTGATCGCGCTCTTTATCGCGTATTTCGTGTTGAAAGACAACAGAGACCAAGCCTTATTTTCTTTTGTCTTCTTTCCACCCGCTACCACCGGAATCCGCCCCCGGATGAGTTCTGCGGGCATCACCTTATGAATCCCGGTCAGGCTGAAAAGCGCGACGGCCAGACAAATGATGCCGGCGAAGATGATCGCGCCTGCAATCAAGACGGGATAAGCTTTGAAACCAAGTCCCGGCACTTCGAACATCGCCGCAAACAAGCTGATGATCGTGTCGTATACCATCATGCTGAAGATCAGCCCCAGGACGGAGCCCAATAACCCGGCGGCCAGTGCCTCCACGGAATATACGGCGATGATCCGGTTCTCCCCCATTCCCAGCGCCTTAAGAAATCCGATCCGTTTACTTTCCATAATCACAGACCGTTTTATCGTCACGTATATTATCATGATGATCAGGATCATGAATACCGCGGGAAAGACGTAGGCAAAGGTGCGAATCTGGTCTAGATCTTCGCGGTAAAGGTTGTAATTGATCTGGTCGGTCTTGATGATCGTCCTGAGGGCGCCGATCCTTTCTCCAATGGAAAAAGCGGTATTTTTACCGATACTGCCCCTGACCACAATCTCGTTAAACGCTTCGGTTTCCCCATCCGCGTTTACATAAATGACCGCGAATGTTTCAGGGTCGGCCATCAGCGACCGTTCGTTCTGTACCAAGTAAACATATTCGGGAGAAGCGATTATTCCGGAAATCACATATTCCCTGCCGGGAAGCGTGATCACATCCCCGAGTTCGTATCCCATCGCCTGCGCGGCCTGATTCACGATCAGGCATTCGAAAAGGCCGACCGGAGCTTGCCCCTGATAATAATAAGGTTCGTTTATCTCTTCGGTAAGCGTCACTATCCTATATATGATGCCGTCATTTTCAATGTCCTGAACCTTTCGTAAGGCTACGGCCTCCACGTCTCCGGTCTCGCTAATCGCGGCAATATCATCAACGTCAAAACTGCCGTAATACGTTACATCGGCGTAATGATAATCAGCGAACAAGGCCTCGGTTTGCTGATTATAGCGGTAATAAATCGTGTAAAGGGTAACGAAAAAGGCGATGCCGATCGCTACTAAAAACATGGTGCAGATGAATTGCGTCAAGTGCCCCTTAATTTTTCGCATCGCCAACTTGATGAACGTCCGGCCCATTACCATTCGACCTCGCCCGGCATGAGCGGTCTTTCATTATGCTCGATGCCAATCACTTTCCCGCTCCGAAGCCTGATGATCATGTCGGCGATCCTCGCGATTTCACGACTGTGGGTGATAAGGATGACCGTCGTACCCTGTTCCTCATGGATCCTTTTCAACACTTCGAGCACCATGATCCCGGTTTTAAAGTCCAATGCTCCCGTAGGTTCGTCGCAAAGGAGCACCTTTGGCTGTTTGGCGATTGCCCGCGCGATTGAAACACGTTGTTGCTCGCCGCCTGATAATTCCGAGGGAAAATGACCCGCCCGATCTTCCAGACCAATGTCCCTGAGCGCCTTGAACGCATCCAGTCGGGAAAGGCCTACCATTTCCGTAGCAAGTTCAACGTTCTCCAAAGCCGTGAGGTCGGGCAAAAGGTTATAGCTTTGAAACACGAAACCAATCGTCTTTCTTCGAAATTCAGTCATCTGTCGCCGCGAATAGACGCTGATGTCTTCATCCATGAATAATATCTTTCCTTCCGTCGGTTTGTCCATACAACCAATCATGTTAAGAAGCGTGGTCTTGCCCGAGCCGCTCTCCCCCAGGATCACGATGAATTTGCCTTCCGGTATTTCCAGGTCGATCGCGTCGAGCGCGACGACTTCGGCGGTATTCTTGCCGTATTTTTTAGTCAAACTCTTGATCTTGTATAACGTCATGATTATTCTCCAAAGATGTAGTTAAGAAGGCCTTCCAAAGCGGCTGAAAATGTCTCTGATTTGTATGCTTCCACCATGATATCCTTGTCAGCGACCGCCACATACAGTAGGTGCACGTAATTATGAACGACTCCAGGCTTAACCTTTTCTAGATCTTTACCGCACAATCTGAGCAGATGGGCATATGTCTCATGTTCCAACACAAGCAAATCCTGCAAAGAGCCCGGCTCGTTGACAGCAGCGTACTTGATCAATTCCATCATTTCGTCGTGGTATTTGAAAACAGAAAGGTAATCCGGAGAATTAAACATTTTTATAATGAAGCCCTTGATTTTTTCTCGTATCATTTCGACCGGAGTGTCCTGGACGAGTTTCTCGGCGACCATAAACCATTCTTTATGAAACCTGTTGATGATCTCCAGAAACAATTCTTCTTTTGACTTGAAATACAGATAAAAACTGCCCTTGGCCATTCCGGCCGCTCTGGTGATATCTTCAATACTCGTCTTGCGTATGCCGAAGGCATTGAGGAGTTCCCTCCCCTTCGCAAGCAGCTTTTCTCGCTGCGCAATCCTGTTCTGTTCGTTTAAGATCTTTGGCGCCATGATGACTCCTTTCATAAATGTCTATTATGACCATATTATTCATATTAGTCATTATAATTTATGACTGGCGCTTTGTCAAGGGGGAAATGTAAAAAAAGGCATCACCTGACACCTTAGTTAATCCCCGGTTTTTTGCAGCAGAAGCG
>DGDS01000043.1:33876-34135 GCA_002385575.1 Caryophanales bacterium UBA3946
GCATCACCTGACACCTTAGTTAATTAATAATGCTTTCTCCAGTAATTTTATTGATAGGGAACAAAATGGGCGATGTTCTGATAACTCTTGACGATCAGGCGGACATAATAATAATCATCGTCTTCAGTAAGGCGCACGAGCCTGATGAAGTCGATCCTTTCCTTGGGAATCGTCTTTTCCGCCCGGAATTCCTTATATACTAGCGATTTTGCGTAATTGACGGCGTCATCGGCATCATATCTGGTCGTAACATCTTTCA
>DGDS01000043.1:34401-34588 GCA_002385575.1 Caryophanales bacterium UBA3946
GCCTTGACGATTTCCAATCGTCCGGTCCTGACCACATCGGCGCATTGCTTTGCGATCGTGAAATCATGGTATCGCAGCACCTCAGCAAGCACGTACCCGGTCGCCCTGACCAGTTCGACTTCGTTATTGTAATGCTGGACCGCGCCGCTGATCAACAGGTCTCCCGCCGCCACGTATTGTTCTTCCT
>DGDS01000043.1:34805-35073 GCA_002385575.1 Caryophanales bacterium UBA3946
TTCCTGGATCACGACCGTTCCCTTGACGACATGGTACTCCTTGACGATTCCCTCCGTTTTCGCATACATCGCTCCGGGCGTCGATTCGTGTTCGACGGGCGGGTTTTCAAGTTTCTTGATGTCAAGATAGAGGACGGCGCCGTTCTTTCGTACGCCAATCCACTCGTATTGGTAAAAGGTGCTGCGCAGGTCGTGGTTTATCTCCGAAAGGCTGGCGTTCAGATACCGGAACGGTCCGACTTTACGGTAATACTTCTCCATATGGGCA
>DGDS01000035.1 GCA_002385575.1 Caryophanales bacterium UBA3946
TGCTTCAGCAAGGACGCCGTTTCGGGAAACTTCCCGCTTGAAACGCTTAAGAGCTTCTTCAATTGTTTCATTCTCGCGGACTATTGTCTTGGCCACTTCTTCGTCCCTCCTTCCGCACTTAATTTCCGAACTATTATAACATAAATTTTCGCAAATGTAAAGGGGAAATGAAAATAATCTACATTTTTTCAGGCAATGTTTGGTTTTCCGTCAATGAGGCCGTCTTTTCCAGATAAAAGGCCACAAGTTCGAGATAATGCGCGGCGACGCGGTTAAAGTCGATCTTCAGCGTCGCGCTCATGCCTTTAAGGTCTTTGAATATCGCGACGTTATACCACTGCAGGCATTGAAATCCCCGCCACAGATGAAACCTTTTGAGTTCGTCAAACGAAGGTTTGTCAAAATAGGCGTACAAGAGGTTAAGGCCTTCCTCGTATACCTTGTTCGCGAAACAGGCGATGTCGTAGATCGGGTCGTTGTTTCCGCAGAACTCGAAATCGACGACGACCAATCCCGTTCCGGTGTATACGAAGTTGGAAGGTTGGCTGTCGCCATGGGTGAGGACGCGCTCCTGCGCTTCAAGGTAGGAACGGTAATTGAAGAATTCTTCCTTGAGTTTATCATAGTGTTTCGGGTGGACGTAACCCAGATTGCGGACATAACCTTCGTAGCGCGCCAGGCGGGTAAAGGGGTCATAATCAGCCGGAGAGCGCAGGGGCGACTCGTGGATGATCTTGAGGATTTCGGCCGCTTCCTTGTAGGGATATTGGGTACTATCCAAGGTCGAAAGCGGACTACCTTCGACATAACGGGCAATCTTGATTCCGCTTTCGGTGTCAAGATAGACCGTCTCGTTGGTGATCCCGAGTTTCTCCATCAATGCCAGGTTTGCTTTTTCTAATTCCCGGTCGACGAAATACTCAGCGTACTCGCCGGGCACGCGGAACGTATAACGCGCGCCGTCGGCGATGACAACGTAGGTGTAATTGCTCATCCCGCCCAGAAGCCGGTGATCGACCGCCACTTCCTTCGCGCCTAAAACTTCCCTTACCTTATTCTCAATTTCCCTGATCTCCATCGGTATCCCTTCCTTTCGCAAGAAATGCGCAGAAACTGTTGAGCGCTCGCCGCCGGTGCGAAAGCCCGTTCTTCTCCGCCGCATCCATTTCCGCAAGCGTCTTCCCGGCCTCGGAAACGAAAAAGACGGGATCGTAACCAAAGCCGTTTTCGCCGCGCGGCGTCGTAAGGATCATGCCGTCAAGCCGCCCGTGAAAATACCGGGCTTGTCCGGTCGCGTCGATATAACATATCACCGTCAGGAAGTGGGCGACGCGCTTCTCGCCTTCCACCCCAGCCATGAGTTTCAGCAAGAGGCGGTTGTTGTCCGCATATGTCGCATCTTCCCCGGCAAACCGCGCCGAACGTACCCCGGGCGCGCCGTCAAGCGCCGGCACGACGAGGCCGGTATCGTCGGCGAAGACGGGACAGCCGTGTTTCTGATAATAATGATTCGCCTTGATAAAGGCGTTTTCCGCAAGCGTCGCTCCCGTTTCCTCGACGTCTTCTTCGTCGCCGAGTTCACGGGGCGTTATGATCTTTACTCCGGAAAGGATGCTTTCGATTTCCTTGATCTTATTGCGATTATGCGAAGCAAAAAGCAGCGTCATGACAACCATCCCTTTTTCGTACTTCTAATATAATAATACAAAAGACCAAGAAATGCAAGAAAAACAATATTACCGGCCGTGATATTTTCCTATTTATTCGGGCGATAATACAAACCGCGCGCGGACTGGGCGAGTATAATATTATTGAAGAAAACAGGGGATGATTGTTGATGCGGCTAGCGCTTGTGCTCTACATTTTACTTGTCATCGGTGGTTATGATTTTGGTAAGCCCAATGCCCTTTTCATGGATACCGCCGCGTTTCCGGACGAGGATGACGACGACGATAAATAGAAAAAACAAGTCATGAGGTATGACTTGTTTTTATTTAGGGAAAACGAAGCTATAAGTCTTCGCCTTTCTTCATGATTGACTTACTTTCCTGAATTCGTCGATCAGGAACATGAAGCTCTTGTCGAGCATCGAGATCTTAAAGAGGACGGCCGTCTGATCGTCAAGCCGTTCCATCAGCCGCGCCTTCACAGTACTGTTGTCAGGACAGGCGATGACGTTTTCCGCCTTCATACTGGCTTGGATTGCATAACTTGCGATCCTTTCCGCGGATGAACCCTTGGTAATGAGGCTATCGACGCCGGATGCGGCGATTTCTTCCGCGACTTTCTGGTAGTAAAGGTCGGTCTGGTTCCCAAGATAGGATATCCGGCCGATGACGACGATTTTCTTCTTATTTGCTCCAAGCTGGTTCAAAACTTCGAGTGCCGCCGAAAGCGACGTCGGATTCGCACTCCAGGTGTCGTCAATCATCAAGCTGCCTTTGGGACCAGTAAAGACTTCCGTATGCGCGCGGATCGGCTTGTAATCCCGCAGACCCGCGATCGCCTCTTCCAGCGGCACCCCGAGCTCGTTCAGGGCAGCGAGCGCCGCGAGCGCATTATAAACATTGTGTCTACCGAAGACCGGTAAATCGACTCGATATTCATTACCTTCATGAATGAGTATGAAGCGCATCCCTTTCTCACGGTACTGAAGCCGCGCGCCGCGGAAATCGGCGGGATTGTCGATGCCGAAGATGATGATCTTTCCTTTGAAATATGAGAGATCAATCTTTTTCGTGTTCTCACAGTCACCATTGATTATAAGCGTTCCATCCGCCCCGAGCGCCGTCACCATTTCCGCCTTTGCCTTGATATACAAATCCAGGCTATTGCAATGATTCAAATGATCGATGCCGATCTTCGTGATGATTCCGATCTGCGGGCGGACAAGCGCGCAGCCGCCGCTCACATGTCCGGGATGGGTGAGCGCGGTCTCAAACACCCCATAGGCGCAACGTTCATCAAAACGCATCAGATAACGATGATAATGGCGGAGGGCATTCTTGCTTTGAAACGTTGCTACGACCGGGTGCTTCTTCCGCAGGACCTGGGCAATCATTTCCTTGGTAGATGTCTTCCCGCACGTCCCGGTCACGGCGACTACCGGGAAGTTAAACAATTGCCGGTAGTAGCGGATGAACTTTCGGTAAGCCTGCTCGACGTTGGCGACGAGGAGGAGGCGTTCTTTTGGTAGTTCTTCGGTCAACAGCGGCGGCTGGTCGGTAACCAGATACGCGTCCTTAAGTTCCCGGAACAGTTTGGCGTTTATCGGCACGTTTTTTTTCAAATGGAACGTAAGCGAATGCTCCCTGATCTTGTTTATATCATTATGAACGGACCTGATGATGACATTCGGTCCGGAATAGTCAATTCCCAGCGTCTTGGTTAATTCTCTCAGGTTTAGTCTCTTCATTATCTCCCTCTTTCTTTTTCCGCGCCAGATACGTGGCATATTGAATGGCGGCGCGCGCCGCCTTGACCTCGATAAAGACGTGTCCGGGTCGCCAGTTGATTTCATAAATCCAGATCTTGCCTGCTTCGTCGACGCCGACATCGATGCCCAGTTCGTCAAAATCGCAATCATAGATTTCGTCAAGGTGCCGGGCAAGCAGCAGGGCGAACGCCTGGATTTGAAGTTTCATCTCCCGGTGCTGCTCCGGAAACTCGCTTTCCAGGAAGCGTTCAAACAGGCACAGATATGATCCCTGGCTGAGGTTGGTGATGATCCGTTCGTCACTGGCGATGCGGGGAAGGACCGCCGTGACCTGCCAGGTTCCGGAACCGTTTTTCTGGACATGGAGACGAAAATCATAGGCTGCACCGCTTTTCCGACGGGAATTTATATACTTCTGCGCGACCAGATGCTGACCGGACAACATGTTCACAAGTTTTGCTTTGACTTCATGAACGCTGATGTTATGTACGCGGTCACGAATGATGATGCGGTAACCGTCTTGCGTCTTTTCGACGTAATAAACGCGATTTCCGTGACTGTCGCCGTTCGGTTTGAGGACGATGCGTTCATGACGGTTGATGTAATCCAGAACTTCATCAACGTCACGAACCAACCGGTAAGGGATGACGTACGGGAGGAACGCCTTCCCGGCGATGAGTTTCCGGTAAACGACCGTCTTGTTTCCGAGGTGGTGGCTGGTGAAGGGAACGATTTGTTCGAGTCGTTCGTAGATCTCCCGCTGACGCGCCGTCACCGGCCCGGCCACATTCATCACCACATCGGGAAAAGGCGTTTCCCTCTCGACCCAGGAACCGGAGTTATAAAACCGGGCGTTGATCGTCCGTTTTTCAAAATCGACGTCGCGCGAGGTAAAGTAAAAAAGCCTGTGGCCTTCGGCGTGCGCCAGCGCTGAGTATAAATAAGCCCGCGATACCAGGTTCGGATCGCGGCGGATATGTAGCAGTCCGATTGTTATCATGCTTCACCTCTAGTATAAAATATGAAAGCATCCGATTTTGGACTATGCTTTTTCCTTTGTTTTCCTAGGTTTATTCCCTTGCCGGCAGTTTTTCCCGTTCATATTATATAGTATCTTTACGTGCGAATCACGCAAGCAAAGGAGTCCTCTCTATCAACGCGATTGTTTTTCTCGGAACGAAAAAATCAGGTTCATCCCACGCCGCCATCAAGGCGGCCGCCGACCTTGGTTATGTGACCTGCCTTCTGACCAGCAGTTCGAAGCAAGTCAGCCAGCGGGAGGAATACTCAGACGTCGGGATGATGGTTTATTGCAATCTTTATGATTACGACCAGGTCAGGGAAGTTATCTCCTGCCTGGAGAAAGTGCCGCTTACGATAGCGGCGATCGTGAGTTTCGTCGACCCCTGGTGCGCGCTCGCCGCCCAACTCGCTTCGGAGCGCGGTTTGTCCGCCTTTTCCGCGGAAGCGATGCGTCTGATGGAAAACAAAATGAAAACCCGCGCGGTACTGAAGAACACGCTGCACAACCCGCGCTATCTCGCGCTGCCCGCCTATGCAGGCGGCCGGATCCATTCAGCAAACAAACTGCTTCCGGTGGTTGTCAAATATATCGATTCAAACGGCTCCCGGGACGTCTTCTATTGCCCGGACCGTTCCACGCTTTTCCGGAACTTCCAAATTATCGCCAATCTTTACCCGGAGGGCACGATTTTGATCGAGGAGTATCTGGACGGTCCCCAGTATATCGTCGAAGTCCTGGCGGTAAACGGGGAAATCAACATCGTGGCGGTGGTGGCGCAGGAAATCCAGTTGATCAACGGCCATTTCATCATTACCGGTTATAACCTCCTCGTCGATCCCGATCCGGATTTTATGGGCAAGCTCATGATGGCGGTAAAAACGATCCTTGATAAATTCGGTTTCAAACACGGACCGTGCCACCTCGAGATGCGCAATGTCAAAGGCACGTGGAAACTCATCGAGGTCAATCCGCGAATTTCCGGGGCCGGAATGAATGACATGATCGAAATCGGCCTCGGGATCAACCTTGTCCGCGAAACGCTCAGACTCGCCATGGGCGAGAAGGTCGATCTCGAACCGAAACATAGGATTCCGACCTATGCCGAGTATTTGGTTGCGGATACGACAGGCATTCTCCACCGGATTACCGGCCGCCGCGAGGTCGAAAAGGATCCGAACGTCAAGCGCGTCTACATCAAACCGCGGCGCGGAAAACTAATCACCCCGCCGACGTCGCTTGGCGATCGCTATGCCTATGTAATCGCGACCGGGGAAACGGACGAAGCGGCCCGCGCCAACGCCCGCGCCGCCGCTGGGAAAATTCGCTTCATCTATGAACCTTTGGATCCAGCCATCAACAACTTAATCCATTCCCAAACCTAAACAAGATCCCGTTCGGGATCTTGTTTTTAATTATGCGCAATAACAGCGCCGTTCTTTATAATAATAATATGGTCGAAGATATCAAGGTGGTCGATGCTTAGAAGCAACATCTCGATAACGTCCTTTGATATTTGTTCTTCGGGATCGGTTATCCTGATGGTGATCATTCGATCCACCGTTTCGTATTCATAGGTGGCATCGGGGTATTTGGCGATGACCTTGTGCATGAGGAAATTGATGCGATCGTCCCGGTGCAGATAGGTCACGGGTAGAATCTCATCCCCTTCCCGGTGAAAGATCGTCTGCGCGATGTTGCCATAGGGCGTCGTCGCCGCGCTTTCCGGGTTGATCAGGCGGTTTTTTGCAAGTTGGAAAGATTCCTTGTTTATCTTCAGGTCAATTCCTTCAATTCCCCGGTATTGGTAAGACCACATCAGCGCTGTGAAAAAATCCTGCAAACCTGACTTAAGGTGGGTCATTTTCAGTTCAATCGCAAGCATATTGTTTGTTTTTTCAAACTTGATGACCTCGAAGTTGGCGGACAATGGCGTCACATAGGTCGGAGGCAGGGCATTGTGATAATGGTCGTAGGTTTTGAGGATGTAAAGCAGGTCATCCTCGTTCGTATGCTTTTCGACGTCGACCAACACCAGTTTTCCGTCGGGACGGCGGGCGCAGACCTTGACCGCCGTCTTTACCTCGAATTCGTCGACATATACGATATGCAGTTTTTGTCCGTCCCCTTTAAGGATGATGAATAAGACGAGGAAGACGAGCGTGAAAAGCGAAAGGATTACCGCGATTTTCTTCATGGTAAATATTATGACGCTCGATGCGGAATATGCCCGTAAAAAAAAGCCCTAAACCAGGGCTGCTTTCTTTTCAACCAGCAACTCGATGATATCGTCATCGGCATAATCCAATGCATAGGAATAAATCGTCCGGTGGCGGCCGTCGATGTAATTGACGTCGGCGCCATGGTCGATCAGAAGTTTCACGATGTCGAAATTGTTCCGCATGATCGCCCGGTAAAGGTAACTGCGACCGTAATAGATCTCGTTAACCTTCGCGCCGCGCTTTAACAGATATTCGATCATCGCATAATCCTCGTTATAAATGGCGAGCAGGAGTGCCGGTTGGTTAAAGGCGTCGATGTTGTTAATCCTTCCCCCGTGCTCACACAGATACTCGGCGGTCTTGACCGCGCCGAAGATCGTCGCGTAATACATCGGCGTCTTCCCGAAATAATCGAACTGGTTGACGTTTTCCGCTGTCAGCAACTGGACAATAAGTTGGAGATTGCCGGCGCGGACGGCGCGGTGCAGCGGGAAACTGTCGAAC
Organism: Caryophanales bacterium UBA3946; assembly: GCA_002385575.1. Taxonomy (GTDB): domain Bacteria; phylum Bacillota_I; class Bacilli_A; order ML615J-28; family CAG-698; genus UBA3946. The sequence continues at coordinate 7,184 of DGDS01000035.1, forward strand.
CGTTCCTTGAACTCAGCGCTTGTCAGGTAGTTTTGTAGAAGCTCGAAATTGTCGTTTCTTCCGGCGGCGGCCGCGGCATCGGCGGGCGTCTGCTGGTAGATGTCGCGCGCTTCCGGGTCGTAGCCATGGTTCAACAGTTCGCGCACAGTTTCCGGAGCGCATTTGGCGGCCGCCTTATGAAGGGCGGTCTCATGATAGATGTTGCGGGTGTTGTTCACGGTCATGTGCCGGAGGATGTAATGGACGAGCTTGTCATCGCCGGCTTCGCAGGCGTAATGAAGGACGTTGTTTTTCCGGTCGTCGCCTTCGACAAGTGAGCTTCCGTTGTTCAAAAGGTGGCGGATGATCTCCTGCTTCCCGGAAAGGACGGCATGGTGGATCGGTTTCGCGCCGTTCTCATCGGCGATGTTGACCTTGGCATGGTAGTCGATCAACTGGTTCAAAATCGATTCCTTCCCGCGCGACGCCGCCAGATGGAGCGGCGCCACCTTCTTCCGGTTCTGCGCGTTCACCGCCGCGCCTTCGAAGAGCAAGCGGTCGACGACCTGGCTGTTCTTGAACTGCACGGCAAGATGGAGTGGCGTTTCCCGGTAATTGTTCCGGGCGTTGATGTCGAGCCCGAGTTTGATAAGCAGATCGACGACCTCGAAATAGTCGTTGCGGGCGGCTTTATGTAAAAGCGTCTCGCCCTTGTCATCGACCGTTTTGATGTCGAAACCGGCCTGGTAGTATTCGATGATGTATTTACAGTCGTTATTCATGACGGCTTCGAGAATGTCCTTAGACTTTCCTTCCCCGACATCCTGGTATAAGCGAAAAACAGTCTCCATATCCTATTTCATTTCCTTCTTTAAAAATTCCTTGAATTCCTTGCTTTGCTTGAAATGCACCTTGTAAATACCGCTTCCAGGAAGTTTACGGCCGTCATGCGGGCTGTACAGCCTTTTCGGGGCGAATCGGGCAACGGTAAAGGTACCGAAGTTCGCCAGGTTGATCTTTCCTTTCGCCGCCAGATTCTTCTTCATGAGCGCGATGAAGCAGTTGATGACCTTTTCAATGTCGCGTTTCGTCAGCCCGGTCTCGTTCTTTATTTGTTCGAGATACTCTTCTTTGACCATTGCTTTTTCCTTTCCACCCATTCTTAAGTATACCATCACCGTCATATTTTCTCAAGCCTTAAAATCTTTCTTTTTTTGGTATAAAAAAGCATAAAAATATAAAAAAATCACCATTGTTTTAACGGTGATTCATGATCTTAGAGGATGAAGGCGAGTATCCCGCCGCGGCCTTTGTTCACAATCTTCTCGAGGCACTCGCGCAGTTTATACTGGACGTTTTCCGGCATCAGGTAAATTTTCGCCTTGATTCCGTCGTTTACGACCTCGCTTAATTTCCTTCCGAAGATTTCCGATTCCCAGATCTTCTCGGGATTGCTCTCGTAGTCGCTCAGGAGCTTGTCGAGGAGTTTCTTCGACTGCTCCTCCGTGCCAATGATCGGTTCGAAGGCGGAGGCGACCTCGACTTTGATCATGTGGATCGACGGGGCGACCGCCCGAAGCCTGATTCCGTAACGCGATCCTTGTTTGATTACTTCCGGCGTTTCCAGGCTCATGTTCTCGATCTGGGGAATGGCAATCCCGTACCCGGTGGCTTTCACCGCCTCCAGAGCGCCCTTGTAATTCTCGTACTCGCGCCGGGCAAGCGTCGCATCCTGGAGCAGTTCGATAAACTTCCCGCGGTCATTGATGGCATCGCCGATGATCTCCGCGACAATCCTGTTATATAAGTCGTCGCTGCAGGAGATCTCGATCTCGACTTCGCCGCTTCCGGAATCGAGGGACGCGATATCGACTTTTTCGAACAACTCGCATTCGGCGAGTTTCTCCCGGATCAGCTGGACGTGTTTGAACTTCCTGAACTCGCCGGTGACGTCCGCGATCGTGGCGTTGACCTCGGCCTTGACCGGATGGCGGTCGTCAAGCACGGTGATCCAGCTCGGAATCTTGATGTCGAGTTTGGCGATGTCAAACTCGTTCAGGGCCTCGTGCAGGATCTTGTCAATATCGCTGTTGGAGAGGGATGCGACGTTGACGGCGATGACGCCGACTTCATACTTGTTGATCAGGTCTTCAACGAGCGCCTTTGTTTCCTCGCTGCCGGCAGTGGCGGAGTTGACGACGATCACAAACGGCTTATCAAGGTTTTTCAGTTCCTCAACGAGCCGTTCCTCGACGCGTTCGTACTCGGGACGGCTGAATTCCCCGAAACTGCCGTCGCTCGTCATCAGGATGCCGATGTGGGTATGGTTTTCGATCACTTTCTTCGTACCGATCGTCGCGGCTTCCTCAAACGGGATATTCTCGCTGAACCACGGTGTTTTGACGAGGCGCGGCGTGGCGTCCTCGTTCATATAACCGCGGGCGGACGGGATGATATAACCGACGCAGTCGACGAGGCGGACGCTGAGTTTGAGGTCCTTGTCAATGATGATGTTGGCGGTGTTGGCGGGGACGAATTTCGGCTCGACCGTCATGATCGTCCGGCCCTCGCCGCTTTGCGGGAGGTCGTCGATGATGTTATCCTTAAGGTCGGGCGTCACATACGGCAACACCTTATTCTCAATAAATTTTCGGATAAATAACGATTTCCCGCTCCGCACCGGTCCGACAACCCCGATATACATCTCCCCGTTCGTCCGATAAACCACGTCTCGAATTATATCGCTCATTTTTTCCTCACCTTCTGTAAAAACTTCTAATTAATAATATTCAAAATATTATTAAATTATGCCGGGATTTACAGCAATTCAAACAAGTCTTCCGATACTTCGTCGCTCATGATCTTCTTGACGATATAATCCTCTTTTTGCTTATCGATCTTTTTTCCCGCGATCTTGCTTGCCTCGTGGATTATCTCGCGCAGGTTCGCTTCATCCTTAAGGTTCATAGACTTGATCTTGTCTACCAGGCGGAAAACGTCCTCAGGATTGATATTATTCTGCGCGATGAAATTCAGGATCTTTCCGATATTCACGCTATCACCTCATTAAAGTATATGATGATGACCGCGAAAATTGCCCTAATATAAGAAAAAAGACCGGAATCGGTCTTATTCTTCTTTCAAATCCGTCTGCATCATCCGCATGATCCGTTCGCGTGGATCCTGCTTGCGATAGATGATGTCGTATACCGCCTCGATGATCGGGGCGTAAATGCCATGTTTTTTGATCAACTGGTGCGCCGCGACCGCGCTGCGCGCGCCTTCGACCACCATCGTCATTTCCGACAGCGCCTGTTCAAGGTCCTTGCCGGAACCGATCTTGTATCCGGCCTGGTAGTTTCGGCTGTGGAGACTCGTGCAGGTGACGACGAGGTCGCCCAGGCCGGCAAGACCATAAATCGTCTTTTCCTCGGCCCCAAGTTGCCGGGCGATCCGGGCGATTTCAACTAGGCCGCGCGTCACCAGCGCCGCGCGCGTGTTGTCTCCATAACCGAGACCGGCGATGATTCCGGCCGCGACAGCGATGATATTCTTAAGCGAGGCGCACAACTCGACGCCGATCAAGTCGGTCACGGTATAGACGCGGAAATAAGTCTGGTTGCTGAAGATGCGTTGGACGCGGCGAGCGTGCTCGATGTTGGGGGAAGCCGCGGTCACCAGCGTCAGCATCTGCAGTATCACTTCCTCGGCGTGCGACGGCCCGGATAGCGCCACAAATCCCTCAATGTATTCTTCCGGGATCTCCTCATACACGATTTCCGACACGCGCTTGAAGGTGTCGGGCTCGATGCCCTTGCTCGCGTTCACGAACAACTTCTTCGTATTTATAACGGGCGCGATCGCCTTCAGAGCGTCCCGGATAACTTTCGTCGGTACGACGAGGACGATGATGTCCCCAAAGGCGACGGCTTCACCGATGTCGGTTGTGGCGCTGACGTTTTCGTTCAGCGACCCGACCGGAAGCTTCGATTTATTCGTATGGTGGAGGTTGATCTCGCTCACGATCGTCGGGTCGACGTCGTACATCATAACCCGGTAGCCGTTATCGCTGACGAGCCGGGCCAGGCCGCTCCCCCAGCTGCCGGCGCCGATGATCGTTATTCGCTCGGTCATGTTCTACTCCTTTTTCCGCAGGATGAATTTTAACGGTGTTCCCGTGAATTCAAAGTTGGCGCGGATTTGGTTTTCAAGGTAACGCAGGTAGGAAAAATGCATATGTTTCGGATCGTTGACGAACAGGACGACCGTGGGCGGCTTGGTGCCCTCCTGGGTCGCGTAATAGATCTTGATCCGAGCGCCGTTGAACTCCGGCGGTTGGTTTAACAACACCGCGTCGTTGATAATGTCGTTTAAGATGTTGGTCGGCATCCGGCGCGTGAAATTTTCATAGACGCGATCGATCTCCTCAAGGAGCGTGTTGATCCGCTGGCGGTTTTTCGCCGAGATGAAGACCAGGGGCGCGAAATCAAGGAAGAGGAAATTCTTCCGGATTTCCGCGGTCAGGCGATTCATCGTTTTGTCATCCTTGACGACGGCGTCCCATTTGTTCACGGCGATGATCGCCGCCCGGTTGTTTTCGCGGGCATAACCGGCGATCCGCTTGTCCTGCTCGATTAGTTGTTCGGTGCCGTCGAGAAGGATTACGGCGATGTCGGAACGTTCGATCGCGGCCAGGGCCCGAAGCAGGCTGTACTTTTCCGCCCGTTCGTAAATCTTCCCGCGTTTCCTGATTCCGGCGGTGTCGATGACGACGTAATCGCGACCGTTGCGCGTATATACGGCGTCGATCGCATCCCTGGTCGTACCGGGAACGTCGCTTACGATCACCCGCTCCTCGCCAAGGATCGCGTTCGCAAGCGTCGATTTACCGACGTTCGGCTGGCCGATCAGACAGTATCGGATCACATCCTCCCCGTATTCCGCAACCTTCCGTTCCGGGAGTTGGTGGATGATCATATCAAGGAGGTCGCCGATGCCGATTCCGTGCAGTGAACTCACGGGTACGACCGCATCGACGCCGAGACGATAGAAATCATAAACATTGTCCTGAAAATTTTGATCGTCGACTTTGTTCACGGCGACGATGATCGGCTTTCCGCTTCGCTGCAACAGCCCGATCACATCGTCGTCCTCGGCGGTGATGCCGGTGCGGACGTCGACGACCATCACGATCAAATCGGCTTCGTCGACGGCGAGCAGCGCCTGCGCCTTGATTTCTTGAGAAAAGGGCTCATCTTTTAAGATGATCCCTCCGGTATCAATGACTATGAACTCCTGGTTCAACCAGGTGGCTTTGCTGTAAATCCGGTCGCGCGTTATGCCGCTGGCATCATCCGTTATCGACACTCTTTCACCGACTATCCGGTTAAACAAACTAGATTTGCCGACATTCGGTCTGCCGACAATAGCCACTATCCCGCGCATCGGAATAACCTACTCCTTCATGTCTTTCAACTGACTCTTCAGCAGATCGCCGAAATTGTCGGTCAGCTTTTCCTGTTGCGGTTTCGCATGATGGGCCAGGCTCGGACGGCGTTCCGGCTCGACGCGCAGGTTCACGACGAGCTTCGTGCGATGCTGGTCAAAGACGCGGACTTTCACGCGCAGCTTTTCGCCGACATTGATGGTGCCGTGATAGTTGGCGATGCCCGATTTCGGCAGGTAACCGACGGCGCCTTTCCAGTTGATCTTATAACCGTCCTTAAGTTCCTTGACGATTTCGACGTCGATCGTGTCACCCGGCTTACATTCGAGCGTTTCCCACGGATTAGCTGACAACTGCTTCTTGGAAAGGATGATCCGCCGTTTCACCGCGTCAACTTCGATGATCTTCATCTCGATTTCGTCGCCGACCGCGGCGCTGTCGGAAATGTAAACGTCCTTTTCCCAGGCAAATTCGCTGCGCGGCAGGAAGGCAGTGACGTTCTCGTCCAGTTCGACCACCAGACCATAGTTATTGATCTCGGTGATCTTGCCGGTGACGATCGATCCGACCGGATGCGCTTCGGCGTAGGCCTGCCAATGGTTCGGAAGCAACGCCTTGCGCGACAGGCCGATATGCACGCCGTCGATCTTGATGACCTTGACCCGGACAGTATCTCCGAGGTTAAGGATCTTTTCCACTTTCCCGACCCGGACATGGTCGAGTTCGGATATATGCAACAATCCTTCGACGCCGTTACCAATATCGACGAACGCGCCGTAAGATTCGATGTTCTTGACGACGCCGTCGAATTCCTGGCCGACTTCGATCTGGCCGATGAATGCTTCTTTTTCCCGGCGTTTAAGAATCGCGTTGGCGACTTTTTGCGAAACGATTAAGCGGATGCGACCGTAGTCGATGCGAATCGGCGCGACTTCGATTTCGCGGCCGATGAAACTGCCCAGTTCCTCTTCCGGCACATCAACCTGACTGGTAGGCAACAAGCAGGAAAACTCGTTATGTTTCAACAAATATCCGACGCTGAGTTTTCTGACGACCTTCGCCGTGAAAGTGCTGTGACTCTTGATCACTTTCTGGAACTTGGCAAGATCGTTGCGCATCTTAAGCAAAACCGTCGAGAAAATGAACTTTCCGCCGTCCGGATAAATCTTCTTGATGACGCAGGTGATATCGTCGCCTTCGATGAACAAATCGAAAAGGTCTTGGTCTTCGGCGATATCGGCCGTGTCTTTCCGGAACAGGAAGCCCTGTTGCCCATCTTCTAATTCGATAAGAACCCGTTCTTCTTTAGCTTTCAGCACCCGATTGCCGATCTTTCTTTCCGGTTGCGCCTCGATGACTTCGACGACTTTGCCATGAACGACCTGCAGCTGCCGGTATTTCTTCGCCAGTTGCTTTTCGGTGGACTTGGCTTTTTCGTCCGCGTCCGGCTCTTCTTCCTCATCCTCGGAGTATTCGTCCTGGATGGCGTCGTCATCGTCTTCGTTCTCGGGATAGTCCTCGTCTTCGGCAGTAGCTGCTTCCAAATCCTCTTCCGGCTTTTCCGCTGCCGGCGTTTCTTCGGGCTTGACTTCTTCCGCCGGAGCAGTTTCGGGGACTTCTTCCGGTTTTTCTTCGGCCGCGCTTTCCGGTTTTACCTCTTCCTTGGCTTCTTCCACTGGAGCAGTTTCCGGAACTTCCTCCGGTTTAACTTCTTCCGGCTTCGCTTCTTCTTTGGTTTCTTCCGGGGCGGCTTCTTTCTTAGCTTTCGCGGTCGTCTTGCGTTTCGGTTTTACCGGTTCCGCTTCTACCGCAGGGGCTGCTTCCGCGGGCGCCTCGGGTTGCTCTTCGGTCTTTTTCTTTCTCGTTCTTTTCGGCTTTTCTACGGGTTCTTCGGGTTTTTCTTGCGGTTCCGCTTCCGGTTTTTGCGCCTCAATCGGGGATTCGTTCACGGTTGTTTCTTCCGGCTTTTGTTCTTCTTTTTTGTTTAAATCAAGATTCTCCATTTTGTAACCTCTTTCCAGTAATAAGTTGATGATAGTATCAATCACGGCTTCAACGCTTAATTCCGACGAATCGATTTCGATCGCATCCGGCGCTTTCATTAGCGGGCTGATTTCCCGGTTGCTGTCCTTGTAATCGC
>DGDS01000016.1:0-77398 GCA_002385575.1 Caryophanales bacterium UBA3946
TGTGTGGTTAGTTGTTCGTTTATTGTATATTTTTTTTAAAGCATACGGCGACCCCCAAAATCTGCTCTATCCTCTTCGGCGGCCGCGTGAGATGTGTATAAGAGACAGCCTTCGACCAGTTCGGTGAAAAACTCCTCGTCGCACGGCACTTCCCCTTCTTCGTTGATGATTTCGGAAAGGTAATCGAAGTCGATCAGCTCTCCGGTTATCTCGTGGCTATATAATACCATCATTGCTTTGATCCTGCTGTTGTTACGCCTCATATGATTACACCTGATACTATATTTTAACACATCCGGCCGCGATTTTAAAGGTTTAAATGTTTTTTTAAACACCCGACATGAAAAGAGAGGTTGCCTCGGCAACCCTCATCCCTTCGCGCCTATGCTTTATTAGTCGACAGTGCCGCTGACTTGTTCGACCGTTTGGAAATTAACGTAGATGTTATCGAACTGGAAATTGAAGTTCTGCATCGCCATAAGCAGGATCTCGTTCGCGTCCTCAAGCGAGTGCTCGGCAGCGACGACGAGCACCTCCACGCCCTGGGAAGTGGCGTGGACGAAGCAATCCCGGTAGCCGGCGTTGATGACTTGCAATTCCAGAAGCAGTTCTTTCTCATTCAGGAAGTTGATGTAACGTTTTTCCTCAAGCGCCGCGGCTTTTTGTTCGATGGTGGCGGCGATATCGGCGATGATCGCGTCTAAGCCCAAAACGACCTGGGCCCGTTCCTCGCGGACCGTGAGACGCATCTCCGTCAATTCCTCGAGGCGGCCAACAGTCGGAGTCTCGATCGGTTCTTCGTCGGCCGGTTTTTTAAACGGTGATTTGATATAATAGATCGTTAACATCATCACCAAGGTTAATAGGATTAATGCCAGCTGATTTTTCTTAAGCAAAAATCTCACCCTCCATAGTCAATAAACTATATGAAGATGAGATAGGTTTTATGCCAGCATTAAACCAAATCTTCGGTGTTATTGATGGCCGCTAGGCATACAAGATAAAACAGCGAAAAGACGTAAATGTAGATGTTGAGGAGGACAGGGAAAAACCACAGGAGGATGAAGAACACCAGGGTTATCGGCAAACTCGCGATCGCGGCGATGTTGTAATACTCCTTAAACTTCTTCATAATACCGTTCTTCCGGAAAAACACCCACAATATGATCACCGTGATCAGCGTGAAGAACAAGCCGATCAGGAAGGCCAGGGAAAAGGACTTCAACTTGATCGCGTTGGCGTTGCCGATGATCAGTTGTTCGAGAATGTATCCGCCGATCTGATAGCCGTTTTCCGTGGGATTGTCGATCGTAAAGCGGAAATCGGGGATGTTGTTCTGGTAGTAAATCTTGTTACTGACGGTTTTCAAAACTCGTCCCTGGTGGGTTTTGTTCAGCCTGTCAGTGCCCCAGGGATGGGCCTGGAAATAAAGGGCATCCGAGGAAAGCATCAGCAGGTAGTATTCGACGTTTTCCACATAGGGGAATTCATCGACGGTGAACCGCTTGAGCGGGTTAAAAAACACCTCTTCCTGGTCCAGATAGACTTTCTCGACGTCGAAAAGATCGATAACGAACACCAGCACCTTCCTGACACCGTCGGCCTCGAATTCGATCTGGTTGATGTAGTAGCCAACCTCGCCCATCACGCTCGATTTCAATTCACGCCCGTCGACGACCGCCAGTTCCTTTCTGACCAGTTCGGCGATGACGTTGTTGATCTGGGGCTCATCGGGGATCTGCTCGAGAACGCGGTAGTTGTAATTGTTGCGAATGTCGTTCTCGTTGATGACGCGGTTTTGGCTGACCGGCAATCCGAGCAGAAACGCGGAAATGACGAATATGCCGATGGCGATCGCCAGGTTCATCGATTTATATTTGACCATGTGGACAGGCAGTAAGAATGTCTTTAGGAAATCCCAGACTTTCATAACGGCTCCTCAATTTCCCGGGCGTTGTTGACACGATACAGGATGAAGAGATAATAAAGTCCGAAAGCGAACATGTACCAGTTGATCACGACCGGTAAGAACCAGGCGATGACGAAGACGATCAGCAAGGGCACCAGGCTCGCGATTGCGGCGATGTTGTAGTATTCCTTGAAGTACCGCAGTTTTCCGGTGCGCTTGAACACGAGCCAGTAAATCGTGATGAATAAAAGCGGGAATAAGAACGCGATCAGGAAAAGGTTGATGATCGAACTCGAGGCATATGCTTCCACCATGCCTTCGACGATCTTTCTGGCCAGATAATCGCCGATCAAATAGCCGCTCACCGCCGGCTCGTCAACTTTCAAATCAAATTCCTTAAAGATGCCGTAATGAAGCGTGATCGCGGCTCCGACCAACGCTTCGTCGCCGTGTTTGACCGGATCTTTCTTTTCCGCTTCAGTCAGCATCGTATACGCCTGATAATAAAGGAATTGCGGGGTCAAAACCAGAAAATAGTCTTCCTCGTTTTCGACGTACGGGTAATCCGCGCTTTTAAAACCTTCCTTCAAGTCAACGCGCGGATCCTTTTCGATATAATAATCTATGAAAAAATGCAGTTTTTTCGTATAAGCGCCGTTTTCCGGTTTAAAGGTAAGATGCTTTTCGTACAAGTCACCGTCCTCAAGGCCGGAGCAGACGAGTTTACCGTTCGCATCGGCGGTGCAACCAAGATCGTTTAGTTCCTGAGCGAACGCCTTGACGTCGTCATTGTCCGGCAGTTCTTTCAGGGGTTTGATCCAGTATTCCTCCTCAATCTTCGGCCCCTGGTCGAGGATCGCCTGCCGGTAGGGGAAATAGAGGACATAGCTTTCCAGTAAGAAGATCGCGATCGCGAAAAGGACGCTCATCGTCCGGAAGCGGCCGATCTTCGCGGGCAGGAACAGTGACAATATAAAATCCATGACTTTTTGCATATTTACTCCATTCTAATCAAGACCATTGTATTATACCATATCCGCCGTCCCCGGGCAACAGCAATTCCTCCTTACGGAAGACAAATAACGAATAGTTGTCACTGGCGGATGTTTTTCAGCGTTAACAATTGCCCATCGCGGGCGATGACGTTGTCATACCCGGATATCGGGGCGTCGTTCAGATATTCCATGCCGGCCTCGCGGAAAAACGCCACCAGGCGGTTATTGACCGCTTCGCCCCGGTGTCCGAACACCCCGGCGATACTGCCGGCAAGGAGCGTTTCGACGCTGACATGGTTTAAGACCCGATAGTCGATGAATACCTGGAATCCGACCTCCCGCAGCTTGTCGATCAGTTTGACGAACTGCGGCGTATGATCCTCAAGACAGAGAACGATGCGGCGGAAGAGGGATTTGCGGGCGGGAGCGAAATGACCGTTCTTCAGGAAGAAATCGGCGCTTTCACAACTAATGCGGAAAAAGAAGTTTCCTTCCTTAATCAACGTCGCTTCCTTTAGGAGGGTCGTGAAGGCCAGTTCCTCGAACATGATGGCAACGCTTGTGTCAAGGTAAAGCCAGATCTCTTCCTCGGGTTTGAGACCGCTGATATTGTACAGGATCTCGTATGCCGGTCCTTCCTTTCCGCCCTTAAGCGGCTGGTATAGCAACTCGATCTTCCCGCGTTTCAGCTGTTCGGCGACGCAAACATTGACCGCTTTCTTCTTCAGGTACTTGCGCCTGATTTCCTCGGTGTACGGCTGATACGCGTTGCCTTCGCGCAGGCAGAGGTCGGTCAGGGCCAGCACATCGGGGGCATTGTAGGTGTCCTTGGGATAGCGGATGATGCCGGCGCGCGCCGCGAGCGTGACGATCTCGTCTTCCACGACGAAGCCCGCAGTCAGAAGTTCGAGCGTCGACTTTACCGCCTTTTCGTTGTCCTTTTGATTATCGCCTTCGACGATCACAAGGAAACTCCCGTCGGCAAGATAATACACCGACCCGGACATCTGCATCATCACGTCGCCGACGTACGCTATTATTTTATCTTTTAAGTGATAATCGTATTCATCAAGATTGTAAATCCCGAAGCGCGCGAATGTGTATTTCAGATCCTCGCTCGCCGCTTTTTTCAGCATCTGTTCGAGGATCTCCAGAATCTTCTCCTCGGGATAGCGGTAGGAAATGCGTTCCGCCGCCAAAAGTTTGACGATGCCGACGTAAAAGCGGATGACCCCGTCCCTGGCGATGTAAGGCACCGCCTTTTCCATCACCAGACGAGTCTCGCCGCCGGCGCGCACCCGGTATTCGCTGCGGTACGGTTCGCCCTCCCGTAGGAAATTTGCGACGTTGTCAAAGATTACCCGATCTTCGGGTACGACCAGTTGCCGGTAATCCTCGCGGGTGGTGACGCGCTCGTTAAGCCCGAGGAACGCGGCTAGTCTTTCGCTCATGATGATCCGGCCGGTGTTCGGCTGGTAATAGAAATAGCCTTCGCTCAGGTTTTCCTGGAAAAACCCTGTCAGTTGTTTCCGGCCGCGGATGTTTTCCTCGTAATGGAGGGCGACCAGTTTCCGTTCCAGGAGTTTTCCGGCAATCTTCAGATTTGCGAGCGCATCGGGCTCGCCAAGGGCGCTCGTATAAGCGACGAACACCGCGCAGCCGATGAGTTCTTGTTCAAGATTGATCGGGACGGCAAACAATGCCCGGGCGGGACCATCGGTATAAGGCGCGCCGGTGATCAGGTCCTTGACCGGCATCGGCGCCTCGGCGAAATCAATGACGATTTCATGCTTCGAGGAAATCATCATCTCGACGATCGTCCCTTCGAGTTCGTTATAGGAATACTCGCGCTCGTAAAGCCGCTTCTTCTTATAATGATAGACGGAAACCTTCTCGTAAGCGTCGGATAGTTCCGGGATGATGTCGAATTCGCCCGGCGCGAGCATCACGTACAACGCCTCGTCGAAATTGATCACGGACTCGAGGTTTTTTGAAAACTCGAGCAGCGAATCGCGGAGGTTGTCGTTCAAAAGCGCGATGCTGACGATGCTCAACGTCTTTTCAATCCGGGCGATCGTTTCCCGCAGTTTATTGGCAATTTCGATGTTCTTGTCATCCTCGATCGACTCGTGCAGAATATTTTCGTCGACCTTCTCGATTTCCGCTTCCAGGCCGTCGATCGCCTGCAATAACTGCCGTAAATCATCGCGGAAGTTTTTGTTTTTGAGAACGTAGATCTTCAAATAGTTCTTGTAAAAATCCTTCTTGACGTGCAGATTCGACGAGGTCTCGATCTCCCTGAGATACTTCTGGCTGATCCGGTACGCCTCGTCATACAGGTCCATATCGATCAATAAAGCGATATATTCGTTCGCGATGCCCAGGTAATTATCGCTGATGGCGTGGATGTTCTTGAAGATCTCCTGGAAGGATTGGCGGGCCAGTTTGTAATTTTTCTCAAGAATATGGAGTTTGGCGTTGAGGTACTCGCAGTAGACGATTCCTTCCTCGTCTTCCAGTTTATATACGAGGGAAAGGCACTCGTTCAGCGTTTCCTTCGCCTCGTTGACCTGCGCCTGGTCGATATAAAGCTTGGTCAGGTTGCTCAACGCCAGGCTGCGGGTATTGTCATCGGGATAATTGTTCAATACCGCCTTCAGATGCAAGAGCGCCTTGTCCTTCTGGTTCAGTTCGGCATAGATATAGGCCATTTCCAGATACCAACGGTTGACTTCGTCGACGTTTTCCAGGTCAAGAGCGTTGCGTTTCATGAACGCGTAGCGATAGGCGCTTTTGTAATTGCGCTTGTGGATGAAAATATAGATGATCCGGTCCAGAAGTGAGATGTATATCTTCTGAAAGACGACGTTGTCGAGATTTCCAAGGGCTTTTACCGCCGTGTTCAGGGCGTCATCCCAGAGGTTTTCGTTGATATAGATGTCGATAATCAAGATATCGCAGAGATAAAGGTACTCCTGGTTCATTTCCTGCCGGCACTGGCTTTTCAGTTCCATGATATCGGAAAAATCCGCCAGTGTCAGAGGGCGGCCGGTTAGTTCCTTGTATTTCTCTCTTATGCTCATATCCCTAAAACCCCTTTCGCGAGTCTTTATAACCCAATTATATCATAAATATTTGTTAAAGTTAATTATTTTTTATGAAATCAACGGGGAAAATGCGCGATTGGGGGATTTTCAAGATAATTGAACCGTAAAAAAACCCATGCCTTGTAAAACCAGGCATGGGTTTATGCGAATGATTGTTTGCATTAAAACTCCAGGATGATTGTGACCGGTCCGGAGTTCAGCAGTTCGATGTCCATGTGGGCGCCGAAAACCCCCGTCTCGACCTTCAGGCCGTATCCTGCAAGGACCGCATTGAAGCGGTGGTAAAGTTTCTCCGCTTCGACCGGGTTAAGGCTTGCGGTGAAGGAAGGGCGGTTTCCACCGCTCGTGTCGGCGTAAAGGGTGAACTGCGGGATGGAAAGCACCGCGCCGCCGACGGCGCCGATGTTAAGGTTCATCTTGCCTTCGGCGTCGGTGAAGACGCGCAGGTTGGCGATCTTTTTTGCCATTTTGGCCAGGGTTTCCTCGTTGTCTCCAAAGGTAAAACCGACCAGGGCCATATAACCGGTTCCGATTTCCCCGGTGACGCGGTCATCGACCGTGCATTTCGCTTTCGTCACGCGTTGCAACACGACTCTCATTTAATCACCCTTTCGATCGAATATACGTCGGAGATTTTCTGCACGTTGATGAGGGCGTTGTTAAGGATGGTCACGTTCGGGACCGAAAGTTTCACCTTCGTGAGCAAATCGCCGTCCTTGTTCTTCGCCGAAGAAATCGCCTTGATCGTCAAGTTGAAACTGTTCAGGGTGTTGATGAACTCGGCGACGATGTTCTTCCGGTCAAAGGAAAGGATATAGACGAGTGAATCGAAGGGTTTTTTTGAGAATTCCATGTCCCAAATGACCTCGATGAAACGCTCCTTATTGGCGTTACGGACATTATGACATTCGAAACGGTGGACGACGATGCCGTGACCCTTGCTCACGTAACCGACGATCTCATCGCCCAGCACGGGATTGCAACATGTCGCGAGCTTGATCTGGGCGCGGTCGACACCGCTGACGATGACGCCCCATTCGTTGGCGGTTTTCTTGATCGGCGGGGCGCCGTCCTGCTCGCGATATTGCTTGAGCAGCGCTTCCTCGTCGAGTTTTTCCGGTTTCCCATAGAGGCGGTGGGCGGCCGCCTTCGCGGAAATCGTGCCCTTGCCAATCTCGAAGAAAAGATCGTCGCCGTTATTGATTCCGTACTTGGAGAAAAGCGTCGAAACGATTTTGTCATCGAGTTTCTGTAACGGATAGTTATCGCTCTTGCAGGCGCGTTCGAAATCGTCCTTGCCCTTGGTGATGAGCAGTTCGCGCTTCTTCTTGTTCAAAACGGAGATGATCTTATGCTTGGCGTGGTTGGTCTTGACGATCTTCAACCACGATTCGCTCGGACCGTCGAAATTGTTCGACGTCTTGATCTCGACGACGTCCCCGGTCTTCAGTTTGTAAGTCAGGGGGACGATCTTTCCGTTCACAAGCGCGCCGACGGTATGATTGCCGATTTCGGTATGGATCCGGTAGGCGAAGTCGAGCGGCGTCGAGCCGTTCGGGAAGTCAAGCACGTCGCCCTTCGGGGTGAAGATGTAAACATTGGCGCTGAAGATGTCGTCGCGGATGTTGTCGAGGGGATCAAGGTCCTCAGATTCACCGATCTCGGCGTAGGTCAAGAGATCCTTGTACCAGCGGAGTTTCGCGGCGATCTCAAGCTGCTCTTTTTCCGGCGAATAGGATTTGTTTTCTTCCTTATACGCCCAGTGGGCGGCGATACCGTACTCGGCGATTTCGTCCATCTCGTAGGTGCGGATCTGGATCTCGTAGATCTTGCCGTTGATGCCGACGACGGTGGTGTGCAGCGACTGGTAAAGGTTCGGTTTCGGCGTCGCGATGTAGTCCTTGAACCGCATCGGCAGCGGCGCCCATTCACCGTGGATGAGGCCGAGGACGTGATAACAGTCCTCGATCGTCTTAACGAGGATCCGCAGCGCCATCAGGTCGTAGATCTGGTCGAAATCCAGATCCTTCTGGCGCATCTTCTTGCATACGCTGTAAATGTTCTTGAGGCGGCCGGTGATTTCGTAGTCCTCGATATTGTTATGGGCGAGGATCTCCACGATCCGATTCTGCATCCGGCCGATGTCTTCTTCCCGGGCGGCTCGTTGGCTCGTGATCATCGTCTGGATGCGCCGGTATTCATCCGGCTCCAGATATCGGAAACTAATGTCCTCAAGCTCTGCCTTGATCCGGTACATACCGAGCCGGTGGGCGAGCGGGGCGTAAAGGTCCATCGTTTCCTTCGCGATCTTGATCTGTTTTTCCGGCGGCTGATACTCGAGCGTGCGCATGTTATGCACGCGGTCGATCAGTTTGACGAGGACGACACGGATATCCTTGGCCATCGCCAGAAGGATCTTCTGGTGGGTGCGGGCAAGCGCCTTCTCCTTCGTCATGTATTTGAGCTGGCCGATCTTGGTGACGCCTTCGACGATGTTGACGATGTCCGTCCCAAATTTTTCCGTCAGATATTCGCGCGTGGTATCGGTATCCTCGAGCACGTCATGAAGGAGCCCGGCAGCAATCGTCGTCGGCGAAACCCGCAGCTCCGCAAGCATGTACGCGACTTCCAGGGGATGCTGAATGTACGGGTCATGGGATTTCCGGAATTGCCCTTCATGCCGGGCTTTCGCGAATTCATAGGCGTCGCGGATGACCTGGATGTTCTTCGGGTTCTTCAGGTACTCCCCGGCCTTCGCGAGTAGATCTTCAATTGTTTTTCTCGTCATACGCATCCCGCGGCTGATGCCGTTCTCCTTTCCTCAAAATTTCACTCTTTCATTTATATATACGATGATTGGCTGTTAATACGTAATCAATGTCTTGATCTTATAGTTCTTAAGCAGCTGGCGGCCGCCCAGATCGCTCAGTTCGATTAAAAAGCCCAATCCGGCGACGACGCCGCCGAGTTTCTCGACGAGGGCGATCGTGGCCTTGATCGTTCCGCCCGTTGCAAGCAAATCGTCGATGATCAGGACCTTCTGTCCCGGCTTGATCGCATCCTTGTGAATGCACAGGGTGTTTTCGCCGTATTCCAATTGGTACGAGACGGAAATCGTCTCCCGGGGCAGCTTGTTGGGCTTGCGCACGGGAATGAAGCCGATGCCGAGATGATAGGCGATCGGGCAACCGAAAATAAATCCCCGCGATTCCGGGCCAACGATGACTTCGGTGCCGATTTCGGTCGCAAAATCCTTTAATTCCTCGCACGCCGATTGAAACGCCTTGCCATCGGCCATAAGCGGTGTGATGTCGCGAAACAGTATTCCCTCGATCGGGAAGTCAGGCACTGACGCAATATACTTTTTGTAATCCATTTAGTTCATCTCCTTAAGATTTATATGTAATATTATATCAAAAAACTCGACAAAAGTGTAGATAATTTTATCTTTTTCACCATTGCAAGGAAAAAGAAACAATCATATTTTCCATCGGCCTTCATAAGTTTTAGTGACGGGAGGGTGCGATGCGCGCGGGGATTGTAAAAAACACGATAATACTGATTATCACGAGCATGATCATCCGCATTCTCAGCCTCGTCAACCGGATCATCCTGACCCGTCTGCTGGGGGAAGACGGTATCGCCTTATATGTCATCACATTGCCTTCACTCGGCCTGTTCATGACCTTTGCCGGCTTTTCGTTGAACATTGCCGTAAGCAAGGTGGTCGCGGAAAACACCGCCACCGGTAAATATGCCGAGAAAAAGGTCTTACGGGCGGCGCTGGCGATCGGGCTTCTGGCCTCCGCCGTAACGATCCTGCTCGTCGTCATCATCCTCAAACCCCTGGTCGTCATCGGACTCAAGCAGGAAAACGCCTTTTTCCCATTGCTCGCATCCGTCCTCTTCCTGCCCCTGATCGCCGTAAATGCCGTCTACCGCGGCTATTTCAACGGGAAAAACCTGATCGCGACCAGCGCCACGGCGACGCTGGTCGAGCAGGTCAGCCGGATCGCCCTCTCCTTCCTCCTTCTTTACCTGTTCATCGACCGCGGCCTGGTTATCGCCGTGACGATGGCGGTGCTCGCGATGGGCGGCGGGGAAGCGGTATCGCTGTTATTCATCCTCGCCAAGATGCGAAAGGAACACCCGCGCGGTAATGACGGTTCCGCCCGTCCGGCGGACGCGCTCCTCAAAGTATCGATCCCGACCACCGCTTCCCGCTTGGTCGGGACCTTCACGTATTTCCTTGAACCAATCGTCTATACCGCCGCGTTGACGCTGACGGGACTCGGACCGGAGGAAATCCTCCGTCGTTACAGTGCGATCACCGCGTACGGCATTCCATTGATAACCTTGTGTTCGTTTGTTGCGTCGTCGATCGCGACGGTGATCATCCCCAATGTCTCAAAAAGTCACGCCGAAGGCAACGTCGGGATGGTCAACTATTACATCAAGAAATCGTGCCTGCTTTCCTTCCTTCCCGGCATCCTGATCAGCGTCCTGATCACCGCCTTTGGACGCGAATACATGCTTCTCGTCTACCGGACGGAAACGGGAAGCGTATATGCGAGAAACCTCGGCTCCCTTTTCATCCTCTTCTATCTCCATGCCCCGCTTTCCGCCGTCATGCAGGCTGTCGGCCGCGCGCGCGTCCTTTTCCGGGTCTCGCTGATAACGAACATCATCAAACTCGCGCTGATCTTCGCGCTTGCCTTCGTCCCGCGCGTCGCCCACGATTCCCTGATCCTGGCGCTGCTGATAAACACCTATCTTTCAACGTTATGGATTTATTTCTATCTGAAAAATCATTTCAAATTCAAATTTACCGGCGCGGAAATCCTCAATGTTGCTATCCTTACCGCCCTCACGGTTGCCTCGCACCTGATCCTGAAAACATTCATCTCCCATTACCTCATCCATACCCTCCTGCTTGCCTTGTTGTTCTACTTGTATTGCCGGGCGTTAAAAATTACACGTTTCGATTATAAATAACTTTTTGTTCTCATAATTGGCGTACAGGATTTCTTTCTCTGATTGATAACCCTTTTTCCTGATCTCTTTGCGCAGCCACTCCTCGCTTAAATGCAAAAGTTTCAGGTTTTCCTTGTTGATCTTCCCGGAAACGATGAGCGGAAACGGATAGATTTCCTCCGGCGCCGCTGCGGCCTCGTATCCGCCATCGGTCTTCCCGGTCGGATTATGGGTCGCGGCCGTTTTTACTTTCGGATCAGACGAAGGAAAATCCTTGAACTTGAATACGCTGATCTCGCCGTTGGCCTCGAGGATGGCGTAGCGAATCTCCGAAAGTGAACGAATGTTTTTGATTCGCAATTGCACGATCAGATCGTCGACGTTGTACGACTGTTTCTTCATCTCACGGATGTTGAGTTTTCCGTCAATCATGATGATCGATTCTTTCCCGTCGAAAAAGTCGCGAAGCGGCTTGATTTTGAGCAAAATGAGCGCCAGCATCTTTTGGATCACACCTAAAAGCAGGATCGAAAGCAGCGTCAGATAAAATGGTACCTCGCCGTCCTCGGCGCCGATGACGGCGATATCCGCGATCAGCAACACGACGACGAAATCAAACAGGCTAAGTTGCCCGATCTCTCGTTTCCCCATGAACTTAAGTAGGAACAGGATAAAGAAATATATCGCCAAAACCTTCAATAATAACATCCAATCCATTGCAACCGCTCCTTTTGTTCTAAACGACAATATTCGAAAATATAATTAAGTGGTGAAAGCACTTGAAAAGACTTAAACAAAAAATCTTCGTCTACCTTTGCTTCCTGTTTATTATTTCCATATTCAGCGGCGTTTATGCGCTCCTGATTTATCTCGGCAAGGCCGACAGCGAAATCGGCGCTTTCAACACCGTGACCTTCATTCTCGGCATCGTCGCCTTTTTCATCCTCGGCTTTCTTGCCGGCAACACGGCGCAACGCAACGGGCTTCTGGAAGGCTTGATCGCAGCGCTGATTGTCATCTTGGTGACGCTGGTCCTCAACTTCTTCATCCAGGTGCCGTTCGTCGCCAAATCCTTCATCAAGACGGCAAGCTTTCTTACCAGTTCGGCCTTGGGCGGAATCATCGGCGTCAATTTCCGTTCTCTGTTCGGAGCTCGGGAAGAATAGCATTTACAAGCGGGTGCGGTTGTGATAAAATAAAGTCAAGGTGATATGATGGAACCCTTGGCATATAGATTACGGCCGCGAACGCTGGACGAAGTGATCGGACAGGCGCATCTTGTCGGGAAAAACGGCGCCATCCGCCGCATGATCGCAAATAGACGCCTCCCGTCCCTGATCCTTTACGGCGGCCCCGGCACCGGTAAGACGACGATCGCGCTCGCAGCCTGCGCCGACCTTGACTTTCCCTACCACACTTTCAACGCCAGCACCGACAACAAGGCGGCCCTCAAGGACATTATCGACGAAGCCAGGCTGACCCCGAATACGGTGATCATCGTCGACGAGATCCACCGGATGAAAAAGGACATCCAGGATTATTTGCTGCCATATGTCGAACGCGGCGCGGTGACGCTCATCGGGCTAACGACCGTAAATCCCTACCATTCCGTGAACCCGGCGATCCGTTCACGGACGCTCATATACAAACTGAACGAACTGACCGCGGACGATCTGCGCATCGCCTTTAAGCGCGCCCGCGACCAGCTTGGAAAGGCACTCGAATTCACTCCCGAAGCCGAGGAATACATCATCGGCATGGCAGGCGGGGAGATCCGCGCCGTCATCAACATGGTGGAAGCGATCGGCTTTGCTTCGCGGGAAGGCGATACGGTGACCCTTGAATCCGCGAAGGCCGTCATCCTCCGTCCCTCCGTCCACATCGACAAAAGCGACGACAATTACTACGATACCCTGAGCGGCCTGCATAAATCGATCCGCGGCAGCGACGCTGACGCGGCGTTGCATTACCTTGCGAAGCTGCTTACCGCCGAGGACTTCCTCCCCCTCGTCCGCCGGCTTTACTGCATCTGCTACGAGGATATCTCGCTCGCCAATCCGGCGATGGGACCGAAGGTGCGCGCGGCCTGCGAGGCGGCGCTCGAACTCGGAATGCCGGAAGCGCGCCTACCGCTGGCCAGCATTGTCGTGGACATGGCGCTTTCGCCGAAGTCCAACAGCACGTGCCAGGCGATCGATACGGCGATGAAGGACATCGAGGAAGGAAAAAGCGGCCCGCTACCGCCGCATCTGAAAAACATCGAATCCTTCGATCCGCGCCAGGTGCCCTACAAATATCCCCATGATTATCCTGGCGCCTGGGTCGACCAGCAATACCTGCCCGACGCCATTCGCGACCGTCAGTACTATATTCCCAAACCCTCGAGCAAATACGAGGAGGCGATAGCGGAACGCTATCAGGCGATCCAGGAAGCCAAACGGAAAAACAAATCCAACGACCGTTGACCGGTCGTTTTTATTTAAGATGCCCCTTGACCGCCTCGATATCCTTCTTCGAGACAAGCGCGGTCTGGATTCGTCTGGCCTTGATCTGGCTGAGGAAAAAGCAGTCGCCTTCCGCCTGCAGGTACGTGGCGTTTTCATTATTGAGGATCTTCTGCGAGAAGGCAGCGCTTTCCAATTTGAAGATCAGTTTGTTTGGAAAAAGGCTGAGGATGATGCTGGTGGCGTACATGGGGTCACGGATCACATAGAGGACGGTGATGCCCGCCTTTTCACCAAGCTGGATGATGTACATTAATTTATTTTCAAAATACGCATAGGTTTCCTTGTCACAGTCGAGGCGGTTTATAATGAGGAACTTCCGTCGCAGCATCTGCTCTGGTCGGTTCGCGATCTCCAGTTTCTTATTATATTCGGACAGGGAGGCAACGCCGGCGCCGTTGATCGTTTCCAACTTAGCGTCAATTTCGGCGATGACTGCCGTCAGATACTCGTTTACATCGGTCTCGGTGTGGACGGGGATGAGGTCATGAAGGACGAAGAGTTCGTTTTTATGATCGTATAGTTCGATTTCGTAGTTAAGCAGGTTCTCCTTGACGAACAAGGCGAAAACGAAGAAATTGATGAAGTTCCGCAGGCCGGTCTTCTCACTTCCGATCAGAAGCAAATGCCCGTTCTGGGCGACGTCGAGCTCACAAAGCTTGTTTTCGTACGTCAATCCAAGCGGAATTAGGAAATTGTTGTGCAGGCTGGTTTGTTTCATCAACAGTTCACGAAGCGTTAAGATCTGCGGGTACTTGTTTACGACCTGGAGCATCAGCGTGCTCCCGTCGCGCGCCATGAGCAACTCCTCTTCGATGACATTGTTCAAGCGTTCGAGCAGCTTCGCGGTCTCGAATTCGGAAAACACGGTGAACTTGTAGGTCGTGACCTTGTAGGAAACGGTCAGTTCGAGGTCGCGGTACTCGATATGGAGGTTGTTAAAGACGGAATGGATCAGGCTTCGCGTTTCGTAAGCCAGTTTTTCCTGGAAGTTGTAATTCATGACGTTCTGATATTCTTCGAGGATCTTAAGCGGAACCTGCTGCGACCTGGCGAAAATGTTCTTCTTCTCCGGCGCGGCGCCGCGGCGACCGAGATCGTACTTGAAAAAGCGGTTGAACCGTTTCCCGAGCCGGCCGACATCCTTGACGCGCCGGCCGAGGTTTTTGAAAATGTCGACGATCGGCATGTCGATGATGAGCGAGATTCCCAACATCAAAACGAAGGCTCCGGCCAATACGACCCCGACCGTCCCGATCATGTAATAGGCAACGTAAAACATCACCGCACCTAGCATTCCGCCGCCCAGGTACATATCGGATCCGGTGTTGATGTAGAGCCGGTAAAGCGCCCATGTCTCCGCAAAATAATTCCGATTACGTTGCTTGATGAGGTTGTGGATCGGGAAATGGGCGAAGATCAGCAAGCTGAAGCAAATGAACACGCAGCCGATGAAGCGCGGGTTCTTGAAGTCGAAACTCTTGTGCCGTAAAAGACTTAAAAAACCGAAAAACAACAAAAAGAGGATGAAGATCCAGTACCAGTCGCCAAAGATGACTTTGAAAAAGACGGCCAGGAAATAACCGACCTTGCCGAGGCGGCCAAGAATCGTAATCGCGAGGATGATGCAAATGACCCCGACCAGTTCATAGTAAAACAGCGTTTCTTCTTTCTCTTTTTCGTCGGCGCTGCGTTTCTTCTCTTTGGCCATCGCTTCCTGCCCCCTTTCACCCCATTGTATAACAATGGCTTGTTGAAAAAAGATAGATTTTGCCGGGGCGCGGGGAAGTTTCGCAAGAAAAAAGCAGGATCGAAAAGCGATCCTGCTTCTATTTCTTGGTTTTTTCGCGATGCAGCGTTTGCTTGCGGCACTTCGGGCAGAACTTCATTTGTTCCAGTCTGTCAGGAGTGTTCTTTTTATTTTTTTCCGTCAGATAGTTTTCCTCGTTACATACGGTACAACGCATCAAGAATGTTACGCGCATATAATTTCCTCCTAGCAACTTAAATCAACTTATTATACTATAACTACGCGGAAAATGCAAGGTTTTTTTTAAAGATTGCCGCAGGAAATCAGATTTTTTTCATGTTTTCATGGCCACTTGACCATTATCCTCATTTTCCATTTGCGATATTGAGCGTATTATGATAAAATAAATAGGCAATAATTATTTAATTTATTACTTAAGGAGTAATGACCTATGACTGATAATAATCCGGAAAAACCGAACGATGAACAAAAGCCGATGAAGATGAACCGGAAGGAAAAACGCCGGTTACGCATCATCACCCGCTTGATCGAAGGCGAAATCAACGGGCCAAAAGCGGCAAAAATGCTCAAAGTGACGACCCGGCAAATCCGTAACCTCAAACGCCAGGTGCTTACGGAAGGCGCCGTCGGCGTCGTCCATAAAAACCGCTTTTATAAACCCGTCAACCGTTATGACGAGGATATGCGCGAGGAAATCGCCCATATCTACCGCGTCGAGTTCCGGAAAACGAAGACGAATTTCACCGAGTTCGCGCGGCTGATGCAGGAACGCGGCTACGACCTTTCCCGCAGCACGATTTACAACATTCTACGGGAAAACCGGATCCGCTCACCGCAGCGCAAGCGCCGGAGAAGACGGAAACAGGCAGTGCAGGTGAACGATGTCCAGAAGTAATACGAAAAAAATCGCCATCGGTTACGTCACGATCGGCGGTGGCGAGCCAGTCGCCATCCAAAGCATGACGACGACGAAAACCAGGTTCGTGCAAGCGACCGTCAGGCAGATCCGCAAACTTCAAAAAGAAGGCTGCCAGATCATCCGCGTCGCCGTCCTTGACCGCCGCGATGCCGAGGCGCTGGGAGAAATCAAAAGAAAGATCGTCATACCGCTTGTGGCGGACATCCATTTTGATTACCGTCTCGCCCTCGCCGCGATTGAACAAGGCGTGGACAAGATCCGCATCAATCCCGGCAACATCGGCAGCCGGGAACGCGTCCGCCTCGTCGTGGAAGCGTGCCAAAAGCATAAAATCCCGATCCGGATCGGGATTAATTCCGGGTCACTGGAAAAGGACCTCATTCCTCTTTATCATAAGGATCCGGCCGCGGCGCTTATCGAAAGCACACGCCGGAACATCGCGATTCTGGAGGAATTCGGTTTCACCGACATCGTCCTTTCCCTCAAAGCCACCGATCCGCTTGTGACCATCGCAACTTATCGGCAGGCGGCGCAGCTCTTTCCTTATCCGCTGCACCTCGGGCTGACCGAGGCGGGTACGGCTTTTTCCGGAACTGTTCGTTCCGCCGCTGCCCTTGGCATTCTTCTTTCCGAAGGAATCGGCGACACGATCCGCATTTCACTGACTGCCGACCCCATCGAGGAGATCAGGGCCGCGAAGGAACTACTTTCCACCTTTGGTTTACATAAGAAGCCCGTTCTCATCAGTTGCCCGACCTGCGGCCGGCTCCAGTACGACATGCTCCCGATCGTCGCAAAAATCGAGCGTTATCTTTACCAGTTCAGCGACCTTGACATCAAAGTTGCGATCATGGGTTGCGCCGTGAACGGCCCCGGTGAGGCCAGGGAAGCTGATATCGGCGTTGCGGGCGACGGGGATGGCGCTCTTCTTTTTAGTAAGGGTGAAGTCATTGGCCGCTTGAAGGCGGAAGAGATCATCCCGACTCTGAAGTCGGAAATCCGGAAACTATATTATTCGAAAAAAGATGTGACGTTCATCGAAACCTTACCTGAGAAAGAAAAAAAAGAGTAGCCAAACCTACTCTTTATTTCATTTCATGCTTCTTCTATTGTGACGACTTCATAACCTTCGTCTTCAATGGCAGTAATGATCTCCGCATCCGCGACCGGTTGTTTCATCGTGATGAAGGCCACGTTTTCCTTGAAACTCACTTTCACCTTGACGCCCTCAAGGGCGTTAAGGGCCGTCTCAAGACGCTTCGCGCAATGCTTGCAATGCATACCGTTAATCTTGACGGTTTTTTTCATTTTAACCTCCGTTTAGTCTTCTTCCTTCCCGCCTTCCGCGGTCATCAGGACGACTTCTTTATCAATCTTCGAATCAATTTCCGAGACGTTCTGTATATGTTCAAGTTCCTTTTGAATCTTGCGTGTCCGGACGCCGACCAGTTCGTCAAGTTGCTTGTTCGCCTGGCTGATGCGTTGTTGCGTCTCGGCCAGAACCTTACCAAACTTATCAAACTCAGTCTTGACACGGTTGAGGATCTTCCATACCTCGCCGCTGCGCTTCTGAATTAACAGGGTCTTGAATCCCATCCTTAGCGAGTTCAAAAGCGCCGCCATCGTCGTCGGACCAGCGATGTTAACGCGGTATTCCCGCTGCATTCGCTCGACGACGCCCAGATTGAGCGCTTCGGCATATAATCCCTCAATCGGCAGGAACATGATCGCGAATTCGGTCGTGTTGGGCACGTCGATGTATTTCTGGTTAATGTCCTTCGCTTCCTTCAAAAGCGTCGTTTCTAGGTCTTTTTTAGCCTGTTTCACAGCATTCGGATCCACGCTATCATACGCATCAAGGAGAGACATGTACTTATCAAGCGGAAATTTCGCGTCAATCGGTAAGTACACAGACTCATTTTCGTTGGGTCCGGGCAACTTGACCGCGTAATCGACGCGGTCGCTGCTTCCAATCTTGGTGGGAAACTCGGCTACGTACTGATCGGGAGCGAGAATTTGTTCAAGGATGCTTCCAAGTTGAATTTCTCCAAGCACGCCGCGCGTTTTTACGTTCGCCAACACTTTTTTCAGGTCGCCGACATCACCGGCGATGGCCTGCATCTCTCCCAGCCCCTTATATACCGCTTCCAGGCGTTCGCTGACAAGCCGGAATGATTGGGAGATCCGGTCTTCGAGCGTCTTCTGCAGTTTCTCATCGACCATGTTACGAATCTCTTCAAGCTTTTGCGCGTTCTCACTCTGAAGACGGGTCAGCGAATTCTCGACGGTCTCACGGATTCCCCCAAGCGACTTTTCTAGGCTCTGACGGATGTTTTCGAGCTTCTGCTCGGTTTCCATTGCGAATTTACTGTCGCGTTCGATTCCCTGCTGAAAAAACGCGGAGATCGACTTTAATAACAACTCATTATTATCGCTTTGGGCCTTGGAAAGAATGTTTCCCAGGCTACTTACGGCGTTAGTGATTGAATTGTTGATGTCATGACGCATTTCCTGAAAAGCATCGCGGGTGTTGTTCTTCGGACGCCTGACGAGGATAACGATAAGCAGGGCAAGCACGGCCACTGTAAGACCAAAACTAATCCAATATAAAATCTCGGGCATAACTTCATCCTTTCTTTAGTTCACATATAAAATCGTGAAAACTACCGGCGCGCAGCATCGCGATTTCCTCTCGGTACGGTGATGTTTCCATCTCTCCTGTTTTCACGTATGGTGTCTCGAGGATCTTCGGCTTATCCTTGAAGCGTTCGTCGGATGCGATCCGCGCAAGCGTGGAAAAGCCGATCTTGCCGCAGCCGATGTTCTCGTGGCGGTCCTTGCGGGCGCCGCGCTCGTTTTTCGAATCGTTGATGTGGATCACGGCAAGACGGTCAAAACCGATGATGCGGTCGAAAGCGGAAAGCGTCTCTTCATAACCGGATACGAGATCATAACCAGCGTCATGGACATGGCAGGTATCAAGGCATACCTTGAGACGCGGACTGTCGACGGCTTTTAAGAGAAAGGCGATCTCCTCAAAATCCCGTCCGCATTCCGTACCTTTACCCGACATCGTCTCGACCACAAGATCCACGCCTGACCCTTCCGTCCGGTCGATGATCTCCCGGAGGGCGCGGGCAATTTTCTCCAGCCCCTCCTGCGGGGACAGGTGCAGGCGGCTTCCGGGATGGAAGACATAATTACGGGCGCCGATGATTCCGGTATCGTTGACTTCGTTAATCATGAAGTCAATGGCAAAACGGCGGTGGCTTTCGTCTTCCTGGGCAAGGTTAAGGATATAAGGGGCATGAACGACGATGTCGGCCGGATCGATGCCCCCGTCCAGGGCCAGTTGACGCGCTTCTTCAACCCTTAGACTGGAAATGGGCTTACGGAAGGAATTTTGCGGGGGACCGAGATAAACCATCATGGCGGTCGCCCCGTACGATAACGCCTCGCGGACGGAACCTAAGAGCATCTCCGGGCTTTTGTTCGAAACATGGCAACCGATTTTCATTGCTTTTTCCGCTTCCCCTTGTAAATCGCCTCGATCCGCTCGCGGCGGAGCTTACGGATGCGTTTCTCGATCTCCAGTTTCCGTTTTTTCCGGTATCCGGGCTTAATTTTCACCGGCATGGGAATGATCCGGTGCAATTCTTCGCCCAGTTGCTTGCGCCGGCGGAACGTTCCGCTGCTGATGCGGACTAGCTCCCCGTTGACAAAATCCATGAGCGCGCACTTCAGTCCTTTAGCGCGCAGTTTTTGTAAATATTCGACGTCGTCATAATCGTATAGGGAGATCGACATCCCGGTGAAACCAGCCCGGCCGGTGCGGCCAACGCGGTGCGTGAAGAAGTCAATATCCGTCGGTAACTCATAGTTGATGACATGGCTGACGCCGGTAATGTCGATGCCCCGGGCTGCGAGGTCCGTCGCCACGACGTACTGGTATTGCCCGGATTTGATCCGGCGCAACATCTGTTTCCGGTCGCGGGGTGAAAGGTCGCCCGTCAGTTTCCCGACTTCAAGTCCGGTTGCGGCGAGGTGGGAAGCCAGTTCGTCGGCGCGGGCCTTCGTGTTGACAAAGATCAGGGCCAGATAGGGATGAAAAGTCGAAAACAGCTCGGAAAGCAGCGCGTCCTTGTCCCGGTTTTTGGCGGGGATGAATACATGGGTGATCGTTTCACAGGTAAATTCCCGTCCTGCCAGGTCGATCATCGGGATCTTGGCAAGATATTTGTTCAAAAATACGCGCAGTTCCTGATTGATGGTCGCCGAAAAGACGAGGATTTGCGCGGTCGCGTCAATCCGGGAAAGAATTGCATCGACGGTGGTTAGTCTATCTGATTCAAAAATCATGTCAGCCTCGTCGAAGACGACCGTCCTTATCGTGTGGATCTTCAACGCGTTGGCTGTGACCGCAAGATCACTGATCCTCCCGATCGAACCAATCGCGATCTTCGGTTGCGATTTCGCCAACCGCTCGATCTCTCGCTCTCGGTCGGTGCCACCGACATACAGGCGGACATCGATCGGCATCGGGGCATGTTTTGTGATTTTGACCGTCTCCTCGTACAACTGGAATCCCAGTTCCCGCGTCGGCGTCAGGATCAGCACTTCCGTTTCTGGTCCATCGCCAAGATTATTGATCAAAGGAAACAGGAAGGCATGGGTTTTCCCAGTCCCGGTCTGGCTTTTGCCGATGACGGACTGGCCGGAAAGGACCTTTGGGATGATCTTATCCTGAATCTCCGTCGGCGCGGTAAAACCAAGCTCGGCGATCGCCTCGTATATGAATTCTTTGAAACGATATTTCTTAAACATCCACTTCACCTCGCGAAAGGGGATAAGCGGCGCGCGTCAACCGGACGGATTGGACAGAGTTGATTTCCGCATCCGCGCCCGGAAACGAAATTTCCAGGTAATTCCCGGAGTGACCGTAGGTAATCCCGCCCGCAACTTTCTCGACGATCACCGGCAGAACCTGGCCAACGAATTGCTCCCGGTAGCGCAGGGCCTGGACGCGGTTGAGTTCGAGCAGGGCGCGTACCCGCGCCTTTTTTGCTTCTGGCGAAACCTGTCCTGTAAAAGCGGCCGCCTTCGTGCGCGGCCGGGGCGAATACGGGAAGATGTGCATCTCGCCGAAGTTCATCGACTCAATGAAATCCCGCGCCTGCGCAAAATCCTCTTCCGTTTCTCCGGGAAAACCGACCATCACGTCGGTCGTGATGTTGATTCCGGGAAAGAGTTCGCGGATCTTCGCAAGCTTTTCCGCATAGGCGGTGGTCGTGTATTTCCGGTTCATCAACGCCAGGATCCGGTCCGTCCCGCCCTGCAGCGGGATATGGAGGTGCGGACAGAAACGGTCGCGATGGCGGGCGATCGTCGTTAAAAACTCATCGGTTATTTCCGCAATCTCAATTGACGATATCCTTAACCGATATAGATCCGGAACCTGGGTAAAAATGTCTTCAAGCAAATTTGCGAAGGAATAATCTTTTAAATCCGCGCCATAAGCGGCGGTATTAATCCCGGTCAGCACGACTTCCCTGATGCCCGATGCAACCAGTCTTTTGATCTCGGCAATGACGTCCGCCACGGCACGGCTGCGGACGCGACCGCGGGCATAGGGGATCGCGCAGTAACTGCAGAAATTATCGCAGCCGTCTTCGATCTTGACGAAGCCGCGAACGCGGCTGATGTATTTATCGATTTTCAGTTCCTCGTAAGCGTGCAGGTTGTTTACGGACGAAACCAGGCAGCAGGCCTGTTTTTCCCGCAGGCATTTTTCCACGAGTTCAACCAGCATATGGCGCTCGCTCGTGCCAATGACGATGTCGACGCCAGGAATGCGTGAAACCGTCCCGGGGTTCAACTGGGCGAAGCAGCCCATCACGGCGATGACGGCCGCCGGATTACGCCGGATCGCCTGGCGGATGAGTTTCCGGCTTTTGGCGTCGGATACGGCCGTTACCGTACAGGTGTTGATGATGCAGACGTCGCTTTCCTCGTCAAAATCGACGAGTCGGTAGCCGCGCTCAAGGAATTGGTTGATCACGGCCGCCGCTTCATATTCGTTGACTTTACAGCCGAGGGCGTAATAACTGATTCTCATCCTAAAGCTCCGTCGCGTACGAAATCACGCTCATCAAATACAGCGGCGCCGTTTCCGTTCTCAGGATCCGCGGTCCGAGACCGACGGCTGTAAAGCCTTCTGCGGACAACCGTTCCGCTTCGGTCGGAGAAATCCCGCCCTCGGGACCGATGAGGACGATCACGTTTCCGTCCTTAAGGTCAGAAAGAGCGCTCTTAAGACTCACATCGCCGCAGATTTCTTCATATGCATATATTTTGACCGCGTAATTTTTCGCATGATTGAGAAATACGTCAAAGTTAACCGGCGGCAGGATACGCAAAAGCCGGGTACGCTGCGACTGTTCACAAGCTTCCTTCGCAATCGCCGTAAGCCGCATCGCCTTCGCTGCGCTTTCCGCGCCGGCTTTGACGATGCTTCTTTCCATATACACCGGCAAATACGCATCGGCGCCCAGTTCGGCGAGCCGGCGGACCACTTCTTCCTGCTTTTTGGTCTTGACGACGCCGTGGGCGATGGTCACCCGGACCTTCATTTCCGGGTCCTCAGGAATTTCCGAGATCAGCCGCGCCATAACCTCGCCTTTGCTGAAACCTTCTATTTCCGTAAGATACGCCTTCCCGTCACCGGGACAGACGGTTATCCGGTCGCCGCTGCGCATGCGCATCACGTTTTTTATATGATGAAAATCGCCGCCGTCGATCACGACGGTCGTTCCGGTAAACCGGTCGGGGGCGATAAAATATCTTTGCATCAAAAACACCTTCTTAAATAATATTATACACTAATCAAGCCGAAAATAAAAGGAAATTACGCCTGCCAGGGCATGAAAAAAGGGTATCGTCGTAACGATGCCCATGGTCACTTTTTGACCTTCATTTCCCGCCGGAGGACGGTCGTGACGACGATCAACATCGTGATCGTCCAGATGATCACCGCGGCCAGCGACAGCCATGCCTTGGTATCTTCCCTGGTGACGAAGACCAGCACCACGACGATGGCGGCGACGAACGGGAAGGTCGCACCCGCGCTTACGATCCGGGCTTTGCGCCAGGCGCGTTCCTGGGCGACCGTCTGCGTCCAGATGCCGTAATAACCCTTCCTTTTCATGAAGAAAAATGAAAGCGAGTAGAAAAAGAACAAGATCAAGACAAATGCGCAAACATATGTTCCAAACATCTTCATCTTCCCCTTGTACGTTTGATAATTGCACTGTATATTATTATACCAGAATCGCTTCCGGATGACAATAACCGGCATAAAAAACACCGGTTGAAACCGGTGTCATATGTCATGAAAAGAATTTCTTGATCTTGTCGAAAAACGACTCGGACTTCTCGTTCGTCTTGCTCAGGCGCGTGAAGATCTCCTTCTGTTCGGATGAAAGGTGCGTCGGCGTCACGACCTTGGCGATCACGTACTGATTTCCGACCGCCCCGGTGCGGGAATTGGTGATGCCCTTGCGGGCAAGTTTGAACTTCGTCCCGGTTTGCGTACCCGCCGGAATCTTCAGACTGACGGGTCCGGTGAGGGTCGGAACGGAGATGGTGGCGCCAAGCGCCGCCTGGCTGAACGTGATCGGCATTTCCATGTGAATGTCCAACCCGTCGCGTTCGAAAATCTCATGGGGCTGGACGGTGATGTTGATGTAAAGGTCACCGGGCGCACCGCCCTTCAGACCCGCTTCGCCATATCCGGTCAGTTTCAAGCCCTGGCCATCCTCGATACCGGCCGGAATCTTCACCTTCACGCGCGACGTCGTTCGGACGCGGCCTTCACCGTTGCAGGTCTTGCATTTGTTCTTGATGATTTCACCGGTGCCGCGGCAATTCGAACACGTAGTTTCCGTCTGGATTCGGCCGAAAAGGGAATTCTGCTCGTGGAGCACGCGCCCGCGGCCGTGGCATTTCGGGCAGATTTCGATATCGGCCCGCGATTCCGCCCCCAAACCGCTGCATTCGGTACACGTCTCGTATTTGTTGATGGCGAGCTCTTTTTCCGCGCCGAAAGCCGCCTCCTCGAAAGTGATCGTCACCGACGTCCGTAAGTCCGCGCCGCGGGTCTTTCCCGTCGTCCGGGTTCCGCGCCGCGTGCCGCCGAAGATCGACGATAAAATGTCGTCGAAACCGCCGAAGCCGCCGAAACCGCCGAAGTTGAAGCCTTCGAACCCGCTGCCGAAACCGGATCCCATACCCGGGCCGCTATGGCCGAACCGGTCATACTGGTCGCGTTTTGCCGGGTCGCTTAAGACCTCATAGGCTTCCTGGATTTCCTTGAACTTCTCCTCGGCGTTCGGCTCCTTGCTTACGTCGGGATGGTATTTCTTCGCAAGCGTCCGGTAGGCTTTCTTGATGTCATCTTCCGAGGCGTCGCGCGCTACCCCTAATACTTCGTAATAATCTCTTTTGGCCATGTTTCACTCTTTCTCGGAGATTAAGGTTTACTCGTCAACGATTTCGGCATCAACGGCGTCATCATCCGCTTTGGTGTTGGCTTTGGTGTTCGTCTTATCATTTTGTTGGGCCTGGGTCTTTTGATAGGCGCGGACGGCGATGTTCTGGCTTGCCTTGAGCAAATCGTCCTTCAGGCTTCTGATCTTATCGACGTCCTTGCCCTTCAAGGCTTCCTCAAGGGCCGAAACCTTCGCCTCGATGTCGTTCTTCTCGTTTTCCGTCACTTCGGAACCAAGGTCGTTGATCGCCTTCCGGACGGTGTAGATCGCCTGTTCGCATTCGTTGCGCAGGTCGATTTCCTCGCGGCGACGTTTGTCGGCCTCGGCGTTTTCTTCGGCTTCCTTGACCATCCGCTTGATTTCCTCTTCGGAGAGGCCGGAACCGCTCTGGATCGTGATCGACTGGCTCTTGCCCGTACCGAGGTCTTTGGCGCTGACGCTGACGATGCCGTTGGCGTCGATGTCGAAGGTTACCTCGATCTGCGGCACGCCGCGCGGCGCCGGCGGGATGTCGGTCAGTTGGAAGCGGCCGAGCGTTTTGTTGTCAGCGGCCATCGGCCTTTCGCCCTGAAGCACGTGGATGTCGACGGCCGGTTGGTTGTCGGAAGCGGTCGAGAAGATCTGTGATTTCGATGTAGGAATCGTCGTGTTCCGCTCGATCAGTTTGGTGAAGACGCCGCCGAGCGTTTCGATACCCAGCGACAGCGGCGTGACGTCAAGCAACAGGACGTCCTTGACGTCGCCGGCCAGGACTCCCGCCTGAATCGCGGCGCCCATGGCGACGACCTCGTCGGGGTTGATGCCCTTGTTCGGTTCCTTACCGAGTTCGCGTTTGACCGCTTCCTGGACGGCCGGAATCCGGGTCGAGCCGCCGACGAGCAATACCTGGTCGATGTCGCGCGCCGTCATTTTCGCGTCGCTCAACGCCTGGCGCAACGGTCCGAGCGTCTTCTCGACGAGGTGGGCCGTCAGTTCGTCAAACTTCGCCCGCGTCAGCGTCATCGTCAGATGCAGCGGTCCGGCGGGGCCGACGGAGATGAACGGCAGGTTGATCTCGGTCTTCAATACGCCGCTTAATTCCTTCTTCGCCTTTTCCGCCGCGTCCTTCAGGCGCTGCAGGGCCATTTTATCCTTACTCAGGTCGACGCCGTTTTCGCGACGGAATTCGTCGACGATGTAATCCATGATGACCTTGTCGAAATCGTCGCCGCCAAGGCGGTTGTTTCCGGCCGTGGCCACGACTTCAAACGTCCCGTCGGCGAGGTTGAGAATGGAGACGTCGAAGGTCCCGCCGCCAAGGTCATAGACGAGGACCGTCATTTCCTTGTCAGTTTTATCGATGCCGTAGGCAAGGGCCGCCGCTGTCGGTTCGTTGATGATCCGGCGGACGTTAAGGCCGGCGATCCGGCCGGCGTCCTTCGTGGCCTGACGCTGGGCATCGTTAAAGTAGGCAGGCACGGTGATGACGGCGTCGGTGACCTTCGTCCCGAGATAGGATTCGGCCGTCGCCTTCAGGTTTTGCAATATCATCGCCGAGATCTCCTGCGGCGTATATTTCTTGTTATTGGCCTCGATCTTCTCGGTCGAACCCATCAACCGCTTGATCGAAGTCACTGTCTGCGGATTGGTGATGGCCTGGCGCTTGGCGATTTCGCCGACCAGGATTTCCCCGTCCTTGAACGCCACGACCGATGGTGTCGTACGCCCGCCGTCGGCGTTGACGATGATTTTCGGTTCCCCGCCTTCCATTACCGCGACGCACGAGTTGGTCGTTCCAAGGTCAATACCGATTATTTTACTCATGATTTATGTTTTCCTCCTTTTTGCTTTTGTTTACTTTGACGAGGGCCGGACGCAATACCCGGTCCTTATATACGTAACCGTTCTGATAAACCGCGAGCACGATGTCGTCTTCCTTTGTTTCGTCATGCTCGATTTCCACGGCGTGATGATACGCCGGATCAAACTTCTCGTTCAGGGCCGCGATTTTCCGCACGCCCTCTTCTTCCATGATTTCCTTGAGTTGTTTGTTGATGATCGTAAATCCGGTCAGGAAATTGCCCAGTTTCGGATCGTTGGTCTCGACGCTGATCGCCTGGTCAAAAATATCGATGACCGTGATCAGTTTTTCCCATATGGGTTGCGCGGCATACTTCCTTTCCCTGATCCGCTCCTCGTTGATCCGTTTCTTAAAATTCTCGGCATCGGCGAGCGTCCGCAGATACAGGTCCTGAAGCCGCTTCACTTCCGCTTCGAGCGCTTCCGTATCGCTACCTTCGGCAATCGCCGCCGCCTCCGCGGCGGGATCGCCCTTCTCGGTAACTTCCGCCTCTTTGGCGGCTTCCGTTTCCGGACATGCTTCCTTTTCCAATTTCTCTTCTTCTCGATATCGATTATGCATCTTACATTACCTTCTTTATATTTTTTGCGATATATTCCAAGAGCGGGATGACTTTCTGGTAATCCATCCGCGTCGGTCCAATCACGGCGATCGCGCCGCGTTCGCCGTTGTCGATCTCGTAGGGAACGGTGATGACCGTGCAGTCTTTCATCGCCCTGATGTAGTTTTCAGTGCCGATCCGGACGGTGAGACCATCCTCAGCAACCGAAATCGCCTTCAGGATCTCCTGATTCTCAATGGCGTTGACGAATTCTTTGACCTTGTCAATGTTCTGGAACTCGGGAAGGTTCATGATATTGCTTTGCCCGGAAAGGAAATACTTATCCTGGACCATTTCGGTGAAGATCCGCACAAAGGCGCTGATGAGCGTATTGTAATATTCGACGAACTGCCGTAATCCCGCTTCCTGCAGGTGGGCGTTGATCGTCTCGTCGATCTTCGCGATCGGCGTGTCATGAAGCAGGTCGTTCAGGACGGCGATGACGCGCTCAATGTCGCGGATGCTGATTTCCTCCGGAATCATAATTTTCTTGCTTTCGACATAACCCTTGTCGGTCACCAGCAACAGAACGGCGTGGCGCTCGGTCAGGGACACGAACTGCAGCTTCTTGATCTTGGCGTTATAGCTGTTCGAGCCGAGGACGACCGACGCGTAATTGGTGAGTTCGGTCACCAGTTGCATCGCTTCCTTGATCGCCTGTTCCCGGCTGATGAAGTCGCGGGTGAAGATCTCATCGATCATCGGGAAGTGCTCCTTCCCGCGTTCCCGTTCCGCGAGGATTTCCTTAACGTAATACCGGTAGCCGGCTTCCGAAGGAATCCGTCCGCTCGAAAAATGGGTCTTCTCGATCAGACCGAGCTGCTCGAGTTCCACCATGTCGTTCCGAACGGTGGCCGAGGATACGTTTAAGGGAAAATCGGGATGATTGATGATCGTGTTCGATCCGACGGGTTCGTTGGTCCGTACGTACTCTTCAACGATCATCCGCAGGATTAGTTTTTGCCGGGCTGATATCATTTCATACTCCTTTAGCACTCGCTATTGCTAAATGCTAACAGTATTATACTCTTTTTCATTAGCACTGTCAAGTGCTTTTTGCTAATATTATATGCGCTTTTTACATTTTATATACAATGACCTCATTATCATCATAAAAAGCACCCCTTAGGGTGCTCATTTGTTCCTAATATAGCGGTCGATTTCGTAAGCCGCTTTCTTACCGGCTTCCATCGCCAGGATCACGGTCGCGGCCCCGGTGACGACATCTCCGCCGGCAAACACTCCGGGAACGCTCGTCATCAAGCGCTCATCGACGATGAGGCATCCGCGCCCGTCGGTCTTTAATCCTGGCGTCTCCTCCCGGAGGAGCGGGTTGGGATGATTGCCGATGGCGATGATGACGGTATCGGCCGAAAGCGAAAACTCCGATCCGGCGACGACCACGGGCCGTCTTCGTCCCGAGGCGTCGGGTTCGCCGAGTTCCATCCGGACGCATTCGATCGCTTTAACGAAGCCGCCTTCGCCGATGATTTTCGTCGGGTTCGTAAGCAGAAGCATTTCAATACCTTCCTCGACGGCGTGTTCCACTTCTTCCCGGCGGGCCGGCATCTCTTCGCGGCCGCGGCGGTAAACGATCGTCACTTCCGCGCCCAACCGGCGCGCCACGCGCGCGGCGTCCATCGCGACGTTCCCGCCGCCGACGACGATGGCGTTTTTGACCGGTCGCAGGGGCGTGTCGTAACCCTCCCGGCCGGCCTGCATCAGATTGACGCGCGTCAGGAATTCGTTCGCGAAAAAGACGCCGTTAAGGTTTTCGCCGGGAATACCCATGAATTTGGGCAGTCCGGCGCCGGTGCCGATAAAGACGGCGTCATACTCCTGCAACAATTCCGCCAGCGTGAAAGTCTTGCCGATAACGGCATTGAAGCGGAACTCGACTCCCATATTTTCAAGTTTCGCGATTTCCCTTTCGACGATCGCTTTCGGCATCCGGAATTCCGGAATCCCGTAGGTCAAAACCCCGCCGGCCTTATGCAGGGCCTCATACACGCAGACCTTATGACCGAGCCGCCTTGCGATCCCGGCGCAGGTCAGTCCGGCGGGACCGGAACCGACGATCGCAATCCGGTGGCCGCTTTCCGCGGCAACTTCCGTTTCCGCTTCGGTATTGGCGTCGCTTACGAACCGTTCAAGCCGGCCGATGGCGATCGGCTCGCCTTTTATGCCACGGACGCAGACGGCTTCGCATTGCGTCTCCTGCGGACATACCCGCCCGCAGATTCCCGGCAACAGGTTTGCTTCCGTAATGATCCGGTATGCTTCCTGAAGTTCACCGTTTTTCACTTCCCGGATGAAGGCCGGAATATTTATGTTGACCGGGCAACCTTTTATGCAGGGCGCGTTCTTGCATTGCAGGCAGCGTTCCGCCTCGGCGCGGGCTTCGCTTTCCTCATAACCAAGCGCCACCTCGGAAAAGCTTTTGATCCGCTCTTCCGGCGGCAGCTCGCGCATCTTCACCCTTTTCCTCAAATCCCCTTGAGCCGGCATAAAGCCTCCTTTTCCTCATGCTCATACATCGCGGTACGGGTGATCGCCTCATCAAAATCGACGGCATGGCCATCAAACTCCGGACCGTCGACGCAGGCGAATTTGACTTCGCCGCCGACGGTGAGCCGGCAGCCGCCGCACATTCCCGTCCCGTCGATCATGATCGGGTTCATGCTGACGATCGTCTTTTGTTCGTATTTTTTCGTCAGTTTGGCGACGTTTTTCATCATCGGCAGCGGCCCAACGGCATAGACGACGTCGTAGTTCCGTTCGAAAAGCAACCTTTCCAGCGGTCCCGTCACAAAGCCCTTCTCGCCCTTGGAACCATCGTCGGTCGTAAGATAGAAACGATTGCTTAAGGCCTTGAACTCTTCCTCGAGAAATACGAGTTCGGCGGTCCGAAAGCCCATGATGACATCGATTTCGGCGCCCTGTTCCTTCAAGGCGCAGGCTAACGGATAACAAATCGCGCTACCCAGACCGCCGCCGACGATTGCGGCGCTTTGGATTCCGGAAAGGTCGGAAGCCTTCCCGAGCGGACCGACGAAATCGGCGAGCGCATCGCCTTCGCCAAGTCCCGCGAGTTTATAAGTCGTAAGCCCGACAGCCTGGAAGATCACGCGCACCGTCCCGGCTCCGCGATCGAAACCGGCGATCGTGAGCGGAATCCGCTCCCCGCGCTCGTCGACGCGGAGAATTACGAATTGTCCCGGTCGCGCCTTTTTGGCGACGGCGGGCGCGGTGATCTCAAGTAAAAACACGTTAGGATTTAATTGTTCTTTTTTCAAGATTCGATACATTTGAACCTACCTTGGCATATATGGATTTTCCCTGATTTCCCGGCCGAGCGTGGTTGGCATGCCATGGCCGGGAAAGACGGTCAGGTCCGGATCTAGTCCTTTTAACTTCGTAAGCGTTGCAACAAGCCCTTTCAGGGACGATCCGGGAAGATCGGTCCGCCCGACTACGCCCTTGAAGAGCGTGTCGCCGGTGAAGAGCAGGTCGGAAACACGATAGATCACCGAACAGTTGCAATGCCCCGGCGCTTCGATAACCGTTATCGGTTCGGGAAGCGCCGTAATCTCACTCCCCTCCGCAACGAACCGCAGCCTTTCCTGGGGTACGCTTACCCTTATTTCGTCAGGGAACATGACCGAACAGTTCAGATACGGATTGTTTAGTTTCGCAAAGCCGTTTTTGTGCAGATAAACGGGGGCGGCGCATCGTTCGATGTAGGACGGTAATTCAAGGATGTGGTCGAAATGCGCGTGGGTAAGCAGGATTGCAAGGATTTCGATCTTACCGTCATTCGTAACATCGTCAAAACTGACCGCGGGGTCGATAACGACGCCCCGGTCCTCATCGCGCAATAAATAGCAGTTCGCGTGGGTTACCGGTCCGCGGTAGATCTCAACCTGCATATCTTTTTCCTCACCTCATATGCGCAGCCGTACATCCCGGCCGCATTGCCCATTTTCGCCAGCGCGAACTTCGTGTCGCGCACGGAAAAGAAGGCGAGCTCGCGGAACCGTTTTTCGACGCGGTCGAGCAGGAATTGCCCGGCCTTGCTTACGCCGCCGCCAAGGACGATCGCCTCGGGGTTGACGGTGTTGGTGATGGCCGCGAGCGCCGATGCCAGTTTTTCGACCATGTTGTTCACGACCTCGAGGCAGACCTCGTCGCCCAGTTGCGCGTAGTCAAAGACGTTTTTCGAAGTCACTTCGACTTCGTTAAGTATAGTTTCCCGGCCGACGCGCAGGCGGTTGGCGGTGATCACGATCCCGGTCGCGCTCGCATACTGTTCGATGCAGTCATATAGTCCGCATGTGCACAGTCGGTCGTTGTGATAACCGACGCGGATATGGCCGATCTCTCCGGTCGAACCCGAGGCCCCCTCGACCAGTTCGTTGTTGATGATCAGGCCGCCGCCGATCCCGGTTCCCAGCGTCATGAAGATGAAACTGCTGAAACCGGCGCCGCCGCCGTAGGCCCATTCACCGACGGCCGCGGCATTGGCGTCGTTTAAGACGCGGATGACGACGCCGGGGAAGTATTTTTCAAATTCCTTGATGACGTTTAATTCCTTCCAGCCAAGGTTCTGGGCGCCGAGGACGACGCCGTCCATGACCGGTCCGGGAACGCCGACGCCGATGCCGGCGATAACATCATCGCCCTGCATCTCGCGCACGGCGCGCGCCACGTCGGCGATTATATTCGCTCCGGCGGCGCCTTTATCGGTCTTCACCTGGCGGCTTTCCGCCATTTCGTCGCCGTGAAATTTCCCGATCTTGATGTTGGTGCCGCCGATATCGATTCCGAACACGCATTCCATATGGTCCCTCCGGTTGTCATTTCTATTAAGTCTTGCAATAAATTATACCATAACGACGTTAAAAAGTTAAGCCGGAAGCAAAAAAACCCGCCATCGCGGGTATGATTTCCATCTATGAGGATCATTTGAGGAAGTTGTTGTAATTGACGATGATAACTTCGCCGCCGATCTTGACGATCTGGTTCCAGGGAATGACGATATTGTTTCCGCCGGTGAAAAAGTTCATCAGCCGCGTATTCGTCTGGACGATGATCGCGGTGATTCTGCCGGTGGTGACGTCGATTTCCATATTGGCGATGCGTCCCATTTTCGTCCCGTCAACGACGTTGATGACGTCCTTGGACTGGAGTTCCCCTAAAAGCACAATCCTCACCTATAGCATTATATGACGATTGTCGGCGATTATATACTTTATTTTCCGTTTTTCAACCTTTCCAGCAAGAGCTCGTAGGCGATTTCCATCGGAGATTCCGCCTTGCTTAGGCTTTTGGGTTTCCGCCGCTTAAGCGCCTTCGTAAAGATATAGTAGCGGTAAACATTGTCCCGGGCGCGGGCTATAAAATAGTTTTTCATCGTCCCACCGGGTTTATTTTACCCGGGAGAACCGTTTTTATAAGCGTTTATAACAAACTGGCAGGATCGATTTGCGGGAGATCCTTCCACAGCTTGTCGAGGTCGTATTTTTCCCGCTCCTCCTGGAGGAAGATGTTGAGAAGGACGCTTCCGACGTCGATCAATACCCAGTAGCCGCCGGAAAGACCTTCAGTGCCGAGGATGTCGTAATTGTTTTCGGCGCCGTCTTTCTTCACCCGCTCCACCGTCGTCCTGAGCTGCCGGCTCGAAGCGGCGGTGGCGACGATCACGTAATCGAAAAACGGGGTGATCGCCTTCGTCACGTAAATTTTGATGTTCTTGACCTTGGCGTCGTCAATACAACGTACGATGCTCGTTAAGATTTCCATTGGACCTCCGAATATTTATTATAAAGAGCGATTTGCTCCTGTGAATAATTGTTTAAGTCGATCATTTTCTTTTTGATTTTCTGGGCAATTGCCTTCCGGAAATCGATGCGGGCCGCTTCCCGGACTTCTTTCACGACGTCGGAAAGCCGCGTGTCGTCGATGAAGTCGGCGAGGAAGATCACTTCCGCCGTCAGATCCATTTCCAGGCTGCCGGTCGTGTGCCAACGGACGGCGTTGAGGATGACCGGGTCGTCGATCCCGAGTTCTTCCATGATGACATAATGCCCGAGGAGGGCGTGCCAGGTTTTCGGTCCGTACTTCTTGATCTTCTCCTCGACGCCGTGCTGGCGGGCGAGTTCAAGGAGGCGTTCCGGCTTTTCAAACTTCGCGTAATCATGCAATACCGCCGCCACAAGCGCCTTCTCCCGATCGACGGGAAGGGAAAACCGGTCGATCAGTTCCTCGCACGCGCGTGCCACCGCCAGCGAATGCAGGTATCGGTGGATAATGCGCCGGTCGCCGCTTTGCAAGTATTTATGCCATAAGATCGTTTTGTATTCTTCCGCAGTCTTCATATATCAACCTCATATGATTGCCTTTCTGATCCCGAGGCGGATTTTCTCAAAACATGTGATAGCAACGCGTCCTTCCCCGACGAGCGTCACGAACCCAAGCCCGCTGATCGCAATGTCGGATTTTTCCGGGCCGAACGCAAATTCCCTCGTTATCATATTTCCGAGACGTTTCCGTTCCGCGGGGGTCGGGATTTCCAGCAGGTCGTCGCGGTGGCGTTCGTAAAAGCCGTCGGCGTTTGTCAGTTTCACCCGATGGACGGGCACGGCGGGGGAAACATAAACGACGAACGAGGAAGATTGCCCGGATATAAACTTCAGGTAACAAAATCCGCCGAGGAAAAGCGCCTGACCGGGATCGAGCTGGTAGACGCGCGGCCGGAGCGGTTTTTTTCCGACGAGTTTCTTCTGGTTATCGAAATCAAGGTAATATGTGGCCTGAGAGTCGTTCACGATTCCCGGCATGTCGATCAGCGTCAGGTCAGGTTCAAGTTCCGCTTTGATGAAGTCAAGGGTTGTGCCAATGACCCCGCTAACGGTGATTTCTCCAGGGGTCTTCTTCACGCGCCCGACGAGGGCGTTGATGAGCGTCGATTTCCCGACGTTGGTCGTTCCAAAGAAATATGTTTCCGCACCAGTTTTTCTCGCCCTGATCAGCGCCAACAGTTCGTCAAGATCGTCCCGACGGCGGGAGGATAAGACGAGCGCGGCGGATACGGAAAGGCCTTTCTCCTTAAGGAATTCCCGAACATAGTTTTCAATGCGCCCGCGCTTTACCGATTGCGGGAACAGGTCGAACTTATTCGCGACGAAGAATATAGGATTATTCGGGAAATAGCGATTCAGGCCGGGCACATAGGTTCCCTCGAGGTCGAATACATCGACGACGTTGACGATCAGCGATTTGCTTTTCGCGACTTCCTTTATAAAGGCCTGCATGTCCACATCGGACACATCGATCGGCAACGGCCGGTTATAATGGATGAGGTTGTAACAACGCTCGCAGTAAAAGCTTTCGCTCCGTTTTTCCAATACGTCGGCGCGGACATAACCGCGGCGGGTCGGATCGACAGTCTGGACGGCGGCGCCGCATCCCCGACACTTATTCATCCCACACCTCGAATTTGCGATAGACCTCGGGATAGCGTTTCTTTATCTTTCTCAGGGCGTAATTCTCCAACTTCCGGTTCAGCCGCGTATACCATTTTTCCGTCCGGACGGCGAGCGGCTTGACAAGGTAAACATCGATGCCGGCGCGGTTCGATCCTAAAACATCGGTGATCAGTTGGTCGCCGATCGAGATGATCGCCTCCCGTCCCAACGGACGCACGAGTTTCAGTGCCCGGCGGTAGCCGCGCTGAAAAGGTTTCATCGCGTTCTCGATGTAACGCGCCCCCGTCGCGCGCGCGAAGGTCTCCACCCGCTTCTTATGGTTATTGGAGATGAAAATAATCGCGAAGCCGATGTCCTGGATGCGCTTGAAAAGGGCGAGGAGGCGTTCGTTCGGCTCGCTTTCAGCGTAGGAAACCAGGGTATTGTCGATATCCATTAGTATTATTCGCTTACCGGCCTCATATAATTTATTGTAATCGATGTCGAAAACTGTCTTATATACGTCCTTGGGTAAAAAGTTTTTCAGTTTGAACAATCCAGCCAAAACCTCCGTAAAACAATTATACCAAAAAGGCTTCAAAAAGTAAAAATAAAAAGGAGAAAAAATGATCGACTTATTAAGCCTGATATTACTGCCGCTTCTGGGATCGATCGGCTCGCAAAGCTTCCCGGAAGTGCTAACGCCGGAGGAGGAGGAAGCCTACCTCAAGCGCTGGCAACAAGGCGACGAAGACGCCCGCAACGCTCTCATCGAGCACAATCTCCGCCTCGTCGCCCACATCGTCAAGAAGTTCGAAAACACCCGGGAAGACAAGGACGATCTACTTTCGATCGGCGCCTTCGGCTTGATCAAGGCCGTCGATTCCTACAACTTTAATTCTTCCACGAAACTCGCGACTTATGCCGCGCGATGCATCGAAAATGAGATCCTGATGTTCCTCCGCAGTTCGAAACGAAAACGCCAGGATACTTGGCTGTATGCGACAATCGGCGCCGACAAGGAAGGAAACGAGATCCGGCTCTGTGACGTGATCGAGGATCCCGGTAAATCGGCTTTTGAAAAACTCGTCCTTGAGGAGAAAATCGCGACGATCAAGGAAGCATTAAAGATCCTCACGTCGCGCGAACTGGACATCATCTCCCGCCGTTTCGGTCTCAACGGCCGGGAGATCGAGACGCAGCGGGAAATCGCCCGCAGTCTTAAGATCTCGCGCAGCTACGTCTCGCGGATCGAGAAACGGGCGCTGACGAAACTCTTCCTGAAAATCAAAAAATAAGCGGCTTTCGGCCGCTTATTTCTCCGTTTACCGGCAGAGGTCGTCGAGGATCTCCAGAACCTTGGGAAGATGCGCCTCCCGGTCCGAAAAATACCGGAAGAACGCCGCCAGCTCGCAACAAACGAAATAAAATATGTCCTCGTTTTCAAGCTGTTTGAACAGTTCCGGCAGCCGACGCTCAAGTTCTTTGGAAAATCCATCGTCCGCTTCTGTGAGGTCGAACGCGCGTCGTAAACAGCGGTTGAACAATTCCATCCTTCTTTCCTCCCCGCCCGCAAGCATATAAATATCGCGATGGACGCGCGCCAGTTCGATACTTTTCGTCGCGTCGGGAAAGAGACGGGCAAAATTGATCGCCGGACTTTGCCGGGAAAGCCGGTAGAGCGCCGGAAGTTTTTCCGCGGCCGGGACGATCCGGCTTTCCAGCCGGTCGAGGGCACCGTAATTGATCTCGGCCCCGAGAACGAGTTTACCGTCCTTGCTTTCGACGTTGTTTCCGAGCAGGATGAAACCGGCCTCCTGGCGTTGATAGCGAATGTTGATCGCCTCCTTGATGCCAAAGACCTTCTCGTAGTCAAGGATGACCGGGTCGGATAACGTCCATTTCTGGATATAGCCGGCCGGAAGCTTGTCCCGGTTGGCGAAATAGGCGCCCAAGTCGGCGCTGGAAGCAAGCAGGTCCGCGCCCGCGAACAGCAGGTGGATTTTCCGTTTCACCGAATAAGCCCATTCGTTTTGCACGGGTATGAACCCGGCGTCGCGGGGGATAATGTGGACATAACCGTCCGCATCAAAATAATCCGCAGCCGCGAAATACAACGCGACGTCGTAGTTCCTGGTGACGTCGATCAGCCTGGTCCGAAACCCATAATGTTGGAGGGTAGCGAGTGCCTTGACATGCTCGCGTTCCCCCGCCCCGTCCACATCATATGACTGGATATGCAGGGTTTCCGCCAAAGCGGCGATACTTTCCCGGTAATAGCGGCTTTCTGTCGCCAACGCGACGGGCCCGATTTCCTCGCGGACGAGCGTCGGGCGGATGCGCGCATACCTGCGCGGCTCGCCGCGGTAATATCCTTCCATTCGTCAGTCTCCACCCTTCCCCTATAACAGGCTAATCAGCATGATTATCGAGAGGATAAAAAGCATGAGGGTGTTGTACAGGAAAAAGTTCGCGAGTTTCTTGTTATCCCGGCGGATGACGAACGAACAAAGCAAATTGATCGCGGACATGATGAACATGAAGATCATCGTCGCCACCCCGGCAGTCAACACTTTAACCAATTGCAGGACCACGATCACCGCCAGCGCCACAGCGGCGACGGCGAACGCCACAAATATCAGTTTTTCCTCAACCGGGTTGGTTTGCTTTTCTTTCATATATCCTCCTTTTCGGCTCAAGTCCGGTTTTTATATTTCTTATCGGTCATACCAGCGCGCCTGAGTCGAATACAGACGGGCGTACTCACCGTTT
This sequence comes from Caryophanales bacterium UBA3946, assembly GCA_002385575.1. Taxonomy (GTDB): domain Bacteria; phylum Bacillota_I; class Bacilli_A; order ML615J-28; family CAG-698; genus UBA3946. The sequence continues at coordinate 37,405 of DGDS01000016.1, forward strand.
CTGGCAAGCAGCTCTTCATGACGGCCGTCTTCGACAATCCTTCCGTCTTTGAAAACGACGACCCTGTCCGCCAGCGCCGCGACGCTGATCCGGTGCGTGACCATGATGACGGTCTTATCGCGGGCGAGATCGATGTACTTGCGGAAGATATCCGTTTCCACCAACGGATCGAGGTTGCTCGTCGGCTCGTCGAGGACGATAAAGTCGCGCTCGCGGTAATAGGCGCGGCCGATGGCGAGTTTTTGCCACTCACCTCCGGAAAGGTCAATTCCGCCGATGTCTTTGCCAAGCAAATCGTTCCGATCCGCTGCCGCGAATCCCGCAAAATCAAGCGCTGCGGTAATCCTTTCTTCAGCGCGCGGCCGGTCCGTTTCTCCAAGAAAGACGTTATCGCCGACGGTGAAAGTATCGAAACGGGCCGGATCCTGGAAGACGTAGGAGAAGGCTCCGTAGCGGCTCCCGTAGGCAAACCGGGACGCTTCTTCCCCGTTGATCAGGATCTCGCCCTGCGAGGGTTCAAGCAACCCCGTGAGCAGTTTCACAAACGTCGTCTTTCCGGCGCCGTTCTCGCCAACAAAGGCCAACTTTTCCCCGCGGCGGACGCGGAAATCGACGTTTTTGATGCGATAAACATCGGTCAGAGGATAGCGGTAGGAAACGTTCCGCGCTTCCAATTTTTCAATCGCAAGCGTTTCATCCGCGTCGCCATCAGGCTGCTCGTTCAGGTCAATGAACTCGAAAAACTGCGCAGCCTCATGCTTTTTGGAAAGAAAACCGGCAATGGCGGAAAAGAGTCGGCTCGTGCTGTCCATAAGCGTCGCGTTCAGGACCAAAACGGCTCCCAGCGCGCCGACCGAGAGTTTTCCTTTCGTCATCAGGATGATCGCAAACACGTTCGCGGCCAGCGCCACCACGTTCGCGATGAAACTGCTCGTCGTGTTCAGCATGAAGACGTTAAACTGGTTCTTCTTTTCCTTGTAAAAAAACTCGTCGGCGCGTTCCTTCCATTTGGCGAAGAAGAAATCATGGAGGTTGAGCGCCTTGACTTCCTTGGCGGACTTGCCGATCATGATGTTTTGATAGTACTGCGCCTCGCGGAAGATTTTCGAATGGTTGCGCGTGAACTTAAACTTGAGTTTGTTTCCGATATAGGTCGTATATAGCGTCGGCAGCGGCGCCATCAGGACGATCAGACACAGAAGCGGATGATACAGGTAGAGGGAGGCCGCGATCGCCAGTACGGAGATCACCTTGGCGATGATGACGTAACCCTCGATGACCACGCCGCGCTGGAGCGCGCTCCATTCGCCGCCCATCGCGTCGAAACTGCGCTTGATGATGTCGTTGATCTTCGGCACTTCCATGTAATCGGGATATAGCCGGGCGATTTTCTGATAAAGCTTGGCGCGAAATTTTTCCTGCAAGCGGAGAGCCTGGACCTTGCTTAAGCGTTCGATATCCTCATAACCGTAAAGATAACGGTTCAAAAGATTCTGGGCGAACCCGATCAGCCAATACAGGGCGGCGAGCCCGGCAAGCGAAAGCATCTGCGGCAGCGAGACGTCGATCGCGCCGAGGTGACGGTTGGCCGCGTCGATATATTTCCCCCAGATGAAGGCGGCCGCCGGCTGTAGAAGACTCAGAAAGATCGCAAGTCCGAGATAAATCCCGCACATCGCTTTCGCCGAACGGAAAACATACAGGAAAAGCCGGACCAGATAAGGAAACCGCGGTGGATTTTCCTTGAGGATGTCGCGCTCGAAGACGGCAGTATTGTCCTCGTGCTTGATTTCGAAGGCCAGGGCGACCGGATGCTTATTCTTCTTGGCCATTGCCATTTCCCTCTCCCGCCTTTTTATACCATTGTTTCTGGGCGTTGAACATTTCCGCATAAATACCCGAACGCGCCATCAGTTCGTCATGCGTCCCCGTCTCGGCGATTTTCCCGTCGCTGATCACGAAGATCCGGTCGGTGATCATCGTCGAAGCAAGCCGGTGCGTGATGAAAAGCGCCGTTTTCCCGGCCGCCATCTGCGCAAATTCGCTATAAAGACCCGCTTCGGCAACCGGATCGAGCTGCGAAGTCGGCTCGTCCAGAAGCAGGACCGGCTTATCGCCCATGAAGGCGCGGGAAATCGCGATTCTCTGCCATTCACCGCCGGAGAGATCAACGCCGCCGGGGAAATCCCGGCCCAAAAGCGTGTCGTAGCCGGCGGGAAGTTTTTGGATGAAGGTGTCGGCTTCTCCTCTAACCGCTGCCGCTTTGATCTTTCTCTCGTCGTCAAGATGCTCGACATCGCCGATGCCGATGTTTTCCTGAACCGTGATGCTATAACGGCTGAAATCCTGGAAAACCGGGCCGAAGATTTTCGTCCGCTGGCTTAACGGATAGCTATTGAGGTTCTTTCCGCCGACGATGATTTCGCCCTTGTCGGGCGTGAAAAGCCCGAGCAGGAGTTTGATCAGGGTCGATTTACCGGCGCCGTTCTCGCCGACAAGCGAGGCTTTTTCCCCGGCGCTTACTTTCATTGAAAGTCCTTTAAGGATGTTCCGATCCGTTCCGGGATAGCGGAACCAGATGTCTTTCAGTTCGATATCGTATTTTTCCGGCAATTCCCCTTCCGGAGGCGCCGGTTCGTCCGATAACCGGAAAAACTTATCGTAATACTCATAAAAATTGATATGGAACGGCGCCCACCTGAAGATATACGTGCTTCCGGAAAGGCTTTCGTAAAAACTGCCGAACATCAAAGTCGTCACGGCGATGAACAGCCCGACGGAAATGTCCCCGCTGACAAAAAGGAAAAGGAGGATGATGACGTTGCCAAGCGCCGCAAACCGCGTCAGGTTTCCGCTCGCCAGGATCTTCCGAAGGTTTTTAAAGTAATAACGCTCGTATTCCCGGTTGCGTTCATTCATACGGGTTTTATAAACGTCGATGAGGTATTCGGCGTTACCGAACGCCTTCAGTTCCTTGGAATAACCCCGCGATTGCAGGTATTCCCCAAGCGTCTCGTATTTTCTTTCCTGCTTCCAGTACTTCTCCATTTCGAGATAAATATTATAGTTCACGCGGCTCTGGAGATAGGTCTCGATTATGAAGGGAATCAGCGCCGGGAAGAGCAGCCACCATTTAATCCCGCCCAGGTATATCAGGGAACCGATGCTGGCGATGCTGGAACTCAGCCAATAGTAAACATACATCGGCCACAGGTGCCGGGCCGCGCCCTCGGCGCGGTAATAAGCCTTGTCGATGATTTCCGCGGTCTCTTCGTTCTCGAAATGTTCGTATTTCATCGTCTTCAGTTTCCGGATAAGTCGCGCCTTATATACCGTTCGCAATATCAACTGCGAACGAGGCTCGACGAAATTCCAGATGACGCCGTTTATCAGATACGGCAAAAGCGCGATCAGAACATAAAAGACCAGGTTCAGCGAATAGGCGCCGAAGGTCATCGTGCCGGAAGCGACCTTGAGTCCGCCGTCGATAACCTGTTGCTTGATATAGATCGTCGCCGGCGTCACCAATCCGCTTGCGATCGCGGCGATAAAGGCGATTATCACCATAGCGGGCGCTTCCGCGAAGATTATCCCCAGTAAGTCCTTATACGCCCTCCAAATTCTTTTCATAGCATACTCCTTGGGTTTACTATGATAACATTATACAATATCCCCGGGAAAAAGTAAATAAGCGCCGAACGTTGGAAATGGCTTTGAAGAAAAAAAGACCGCTTGTCATAATCACCAGGGTCTTTTTTATCTTTTGTATCACGGGTGATTTTCAGCAATGATCCCGGCACGACTGTTTCGTAATCAAATCCGGATGCGTGAAACTGTATACATCTATTTCCATATCGTTGATTTTGATCGACGTTATCTCTTCATCGAGCATGAAAAAACAGAACGGCTCTTCCAATTCGGAAATCAGGGTTCCGTTTATCTCAAGTTTGTTGATGTTCATCGCATCCAAACCAACCACGTAATAATACTTATTGCCGACATTAATTCCGCTGATTCTAAACTCATTGTTCTCAAGGATTTTATACATCTTTTTGTCATAGGTCTTGAAATTCTTAAAATAAAGACCGATGTGCTTGTTATAGACATACAGGTCATAGATGGGACGGCTGTCATACTTGTATTCGGTTATGATGATCGCCTTCCCGTCGCCGATTGATTCGCTCGCGACATACTTTTCTCTGTTCTTACTGACGGTTTCATAGGTGAAACGCGCCGATGGGGAAAAGTCCAATTTCCAACTCGAGCAAGAAAAGGATGATTAAAGCAAAGAAGACGATTGACGGCTTCTTCCCCCTTCTTATGATCATGTATGCGAGAAAGCATAAAACACCGGCAATTTTAAATATTAAACTCATTCTCCGCTCACCCCGTTTCCTGATAAATAATTATATGGACCTTATCCATAAATATTGTATAATAAAGTACTGTTTATCACAACCCTATTTCCTCTTCTATCATTATCATATCCTCACGCTTTTCGCATAGTTCGCCTTTTTTCAGGCAAACTATAGGAAAGGAGGAAAGACGATGAACGACAAAAACCAAAAACGGGAACTCACTTATAACGAAGCCAAGGCACTTCTGGAGCAAATGTACGCCAAGGGCGATGTCGAGTTCGCCAAAGAACTATGGGGCGGTAAACAGAACGAAAACGAACAGCCGAAAAATCAACCCGCCGAAAAAGAACCGGAATGACCAGGTTCCCGTAAGATAAAAAGCGTTGATCGCACAGGATCAACGCTTTTTCTTGGTATGGGGGGATTACAATATGTTGATATTCTTTTCCCTTAAGATTTGTAAATGTTCTTCCGGCCAGAGTGATGCCTGGACCTCGCCGATGTGGACCTTTTCAAGCAACACGAGGCACACGCGCGACTGCCCGATTCCACCGCCGGCAGTAAGCGGCAGGCGGCCGTACAGGACGTCGCAATGGTACGGCATTTCGAGGCGCTCCTCTGTCCCTGCCAGGGCGCATTGCCGGCGCAGGGCGTGGCTGTCGACGCGGATTCCCATCGAGGTAAGTTCGACCGCCTGGTTTAGTGGCGGATACCAGAGGAGGATATCGCCGTTCAAACTCCAGTCGTCATAGTCGGGAGCGCGGAGGTCGTGGGGCTTGCCATCGCCCAGGCGGTGGCCGATGCCGGAAATGAAGACGGTGCCGTGTTCGCGACAGATCGCATCCTCCCTTTCCTTCGGGGAAAGGTGGGGATAACGGATCCGCAGTTCCTCGGCGGAAATGAAGTAGACGTCTTCGCTGACGGGGGCGTGCAAGACGGGAAACTCCGCGGAAAGGACGGCCTTGGTTTCCTTCAGGGTCAAGGCGATCTTTCTGACCAGCGATTGCAGGTATTCCAGGTTGCGTTGATCAGGGGTGATGACGATTTCCCAGTCCCACTGGTCGACGTAAATGGAATGAAGATTATCCAGCGCCTCGTCACGCCTAATAGCGTTCATGTCGGTATACAAGCCTTCCCCGGGGGAAAAGCCGTACTTGACCAGCGCGAACCGCTTCCACTTCGCCAGCGACTGGACGATCTCCGCCGTCCGACCGGTGGCTTTGATATCGAAGCTTACCGGTCGCTCGACGCCGCTGAGGTTATCGTTCAGACCCGATTCCGGGTATACGAATAACGGCGCCGTCACCCGCGTGAGGTTAAGATTTTTCGCGAGCTTCCGTTCGAACGTGTCCTTCGCCAGTTTGATCGCGACCTGCGTTTCCTGAATCGTCAAGGGGTCGCGGTAATCCTTCGGAATAAAGAGGCTCATGGGATGTCCCGTTAGCGCTTCAGGCGCGGGAGGCTGGCCGCGGCGATCGCCTGGCCGACCCGGCGGCTCTTCTCGTCCGGCAGATGAAATTTGATATTTCGGTACTCGGGGAACTCATCATAGAGAGTTTTTTCCGCCCAGGCGCGGATGAGGTTCCCACCCTTACCGCTCGTAACCCTACCTAAGAGCAGGATATGCTTCAACCGGTAAAACTGGGCGTAATAGGCGATCGTGTAGCCGAGATAAATGCCGATGTCGCTGAAGATCATCTCGGCAAGTTCGTCGCCTTCTTCGTTCAGTTTCTGGATTTCCTTCAGTTTCTGGGCTGGGGAAAGACCGCTGTCGAAGCGGTAACCACCCGCCTCGGCGAGCTTGATTACCCCGTCCTGGGAGAAGTATTTGACGCCGCAGCCGTAATCGCCGCTCCACTCGTCAATCATACTGTTCTTATTGAAATCGACGGGAACAAAGGCAAGTTCGTTCAGCCAGCCGGTGAGGTTACCTTCCTCGTTGGTATAACCGGCCGCTTCCGAAGTGCCCATCGCGATCCCGAGAATCTGCGTGTCGTTCAGTTCCATCGCTCCGGCCAGGGCCGCAACGTCACCATCATTGGCGACCAGCAGCGGGACATCGCCGAATGTCTTTGCGATCTCGATGTACATGTCCTTGACCTTGGCATCGTAGAGTTCGTTGGGAACCTTGAGGAAGAGCGAGGCCATCATGACGCGGTTGTCGACGTAAATACCGGCTGAGGAAACGCCGATCGCATCAACGCGGGGCATATGGCTGGCCGCGGTCTGCATCGCCTCGGTAATATGGGCGCGGTGGTATTCCGGATCGCTGTTGATCTTCGGATACCAAACCACTTCTTCGCTGTAGACGACTTCTCCGTCGACCACCGCGGCAACCTTTCGGTCACTCCCACCGGCATCGAAACCGATCCGACAGCCGGAAAGGTCGTTCTCCAAGACGATCTTTTCCTGGTTAAGCGACGGGATGTTCTGATAATCGGCTTTCAGAACGGTGAACGTGTTTTCATACACATGTCCCATGAACAAAGCGTCAAACTCGCGCCGTCCGCCAGGCGCATAATCAGCCTTCAGCCGTTTGTAAAGGTAATCTGAGCCGGCGATATAAATCTTATATCCACCGGCGACCCACAAGAGCGTCTTGACGATCCGTTCGACTATCTCATAATTCTCCTCGTCGAAACCGATGCGGTCGGGGAAAATGTCAAGTTCGTACCGGTAGTTGTAGCCTTTGTTTCGCTCAAGGCAGATGATCAGCTTTTGCTTTGCGCTTGCTTTCGCAACTTTCGCCTGAAACTCCCGAAGTTTTAACACCATCGGGGAAAAATCCGGATCAAGCTTCGGAACGTACTTCATCTGATGCACCTCTTCTCTCTTCAGTTGGTATTTAGTTGATTTCCTTGATGACTACATAAAATTCGTTGCCGGTATCGGTCTTGACTAAAACGCGATCGCCAAGTTTATGATTGAGGATCGCGGATCCAAGCGGCGATTCGTTGGAAATCTTGCCGGCCAGGGGATCCGATTCCAGGCTGCCGACGATCGTAAACGTGTCGGTGGTTTTGTCCTCGTACTCCAGAACCACGGTCTTCCCGAGGTTAGAGGTCGAGGATTTATCCATGGCGATGATCTCGGCATTCTTTATGATGTTTTCTAATTCCTTTATCCGGTTTTCCACCCGGGCCTGTTCATCCCGGGCATTATCGTAATCGGCGTTCTCCGAAAGGTCGCCTTGGGCCCGCGCTTCCTTCAGTGATTCGATGATCCGGGGCCGTTCGTTCTTTATCAGATATTCCAGTTCTTTTTTGTATTTTTCCAGTCCTTCCGGAGTCAGCTGATGCTTTCCGTTCATGAAAAAAATCCTCCCACTAATGAATTTTAGAATATTATATCAAAAACCCAGCGAATAAGCAAGAAATAATTTCTTAATCCGCCGGTATTTTTTGTCATGATTTTACATTATCTATATTTCCTTGAGCCTGGCAACGCCGCGGCGAATGCTCGCTCACGCTATCTGTCGATCCTCCGGCTCACGGCGAAACCGTCGCCAATCGCGAAAAATCGGGTCTCAAACTGCTTGTTCCGGGAAAGCCAGTGATTGAACTTGTCGATTTTTTCTGCAAGGTGCTTGAGATCCTTGTTCTCGATAGGCTTTTTGCTTACGATGAGCCCGTGGAATAACAGGTTATCGATAAAGATCAAGCCGCCCGGGGCGAGTTTGGTCTTGTATTTTTCGAATAATTCGATGTATTGGGCTTTGGCGGCGTCGATGAATATCATCTCGTACTCAACCGCCAATTGGTTCATGTCAAACTCAAGGGCATCAGCGCAGTGAGCTTTGATACGGCTGTATAGACCAGCATCCGCGATGAACTCGACCGCCCGCTCGTGCAGGGCGGGATTCTTTTCAATCGTGTCAATCAGAATGTCAGGATCGTGCAACGCGACGTTTACCGCGCAGTAACCGATGGCCGTTCCGATTTCTAAAAATCGTTTAGGCTTAACTATATCAACCAGCATCAGTATCATAGTCAAACCTTCGTCGTTTATAATCGGTATTTTGTTGTTATGCGCATATTTCTTCATAGCCTTGACAACCTTGCCAGAAGGCAGGTCGTTCAATTCGGCGATGTATTCGTGCATGTTTTCACCCAGATAATTATATATCAAAACCCGAAGAAATGCAAGGGCTTAGCGGTGGTAGTACGCGAGCGCTTCCTTGTATCGGGACGTTTTGCACAGGTATTCGATGTAGTGCTGCTCGTAGATCTTGTCATAAAGGGGATGGGTGTAATTACGGTTGTAGGGAATGACCTTAAACCGCAAATGCTCGATAAGATTATACTTTTTCTCGGTCTTAAATTTGAGCAACATGAAGTTGATGAAGACCTGGTGGATCGACTCGTCCTTTTCGAAGATGTAGTTTTCGGCGATTTCCGATGCCTTGTTGATGTATTCCGGCCGGTTAAGGCGATCGGCGGCGTAAACCAGCAACGCGATAAAGCGCGCCTCCCCCAGTAGCTCCTTTTTCAAAATCTCCTCGTACACCTCGAGCCACGCCTTGCCTTTCAGCATGATTAACAACTTCCAGTAGATGATTTCATAATAATAGGCGTCCTCGGATGAAAGGGCGCCGATACCGCGCAACTCATTGATGATTTCTTCATAATACTCGCTTGCCTGCACATCGAGCATCATCAGTCGGATGATGATCTGCCGCGGGTTGGGATAACCGATGTTGAAATTCCCCATCAACAGGTGATAATAGCGGAAAAACTTCGGATATATCTTCAGGTTATAGGCGCAGATGTAATGTTGCTCGTAGATCAGCCAGTTCAACTCCTGATTTTCGAAATCGTTATTTTCCAGGTATTTAAGATATTTATAGGCCGGATTGAACTGGTATGTCCGTAGATAATACTCGATCACCAGGAACATGAAGACGCCGACGTCTTCTTTCAGCATCGTCTCCTTGATGCGGTCGATCGTCGCGATCGTCTCCTTGAAGTTCTGCCAGTCGCCTTTGATCAGTTGATAAAAGCCCTTGATCAGATAATTCTTGACATTGAATATCGAGTCGTCGATCATGTCATGGAGATTGGTAATCTCGTCATGGTTTTGGTACAGATAAGCCTTGATGGCCCGGTTCACACCGTTCTCGATGATGTTCATGCCGACCTTGTTGAAGTCGAGATTGACCCTTTCAAAAATCGCCTTGATGTAGGACTCGTCGGCAACGATGGCATTGCGCTCCAGTTTGCACAGATAACTGATCGAACAAATCCCGTGCGCCATTTCCTGCAACGTCAGTTTCCGCTTGTGCCGTTCATGCTTGATAATCTGCGAATACAGGTAATTGCGGTTTACGTCGTTTTTGTCGTTCTTGAGAACGGACAACTTTTCGATTTTTGTAATCATGCTTATTCCTCCCAATGATATAGCAGTATTGCCTAATTTAACATGATTAGATTTTACTACAATATTTTCCATATTTCAACAATATTATCTTGAAAAAATTCTGTAATTTTCCATGGTACCTTTAGTAATCAAAAAAGACAGCCGAAGCCGTCATGTTCTTAAAACAAAAGCGAATTTTTTTAGTTCCATGAGCGCCGCTTTATAATTGGGATAAAATTTCTCAAGTAGTTGGTAAAAACCCTTACCGTGATTGGAATAAGCAAAATGCGCGAACTCGTGGATAATGACATAGCGAACCGCCTCCCAGGGAACGTGGACCAATAATGTATTGAGCGTTATTTTTCCGGTCTTCGCATTACAACTGCCCCAGCGCGATCGCATTTTCCTAAAGGTCAACCGGACATCGGATTTATGGAAGAGCTCGGCGCATCGGTAAAACTCCGCCGTGATTTGCTCGCAAAGAGTATTCCGGATTTGATTGAGAACACGTTCCAGGCTTCCAGTGATGTACAATGTATTACCGGAAAAATAATATGATTCGCTCGTCGCGGAAGGAGCGATGTTAAAGAGGGTTCCGAAAAGCCAGACCTTCCGACCGGAAAAGACGTCCTGGATTTGCATATTGGCGATACTAACGGCGTTTTTCCGGACTACCCGCTCGATCCAATCCTTCTGTTTATAAAGATGCGACACCGCCTGGTTCCGGGAAAATGTCTGCGGATAATGAAGGGCGATGTTGTTACTCACGTCGACTTTGATGATGACCCGTCTGATCTTCTTAGGGATCAGCGCCACTGTATAAATTTTACCGTCAATTTCGATTGAGTATTTTTCCTCCATAATTTCTCTGCTTTCTTTAATGTAAGAATAGGCCTACCAGCCAATTCGCGATATCTCTGAATATATTCATGAATCCTTCAACCGTATCCGCAAGAAAAAGATCAAAAACCCCCGTAGCAAGCAAAACGACCAATAATATCATGCCGTACTTTTCATAGCGAAGATAGGTATAATAATACTTGTCGGGAATGAGGGCGCCGATCAGTTTCGAGCCGTCGAGCGGCGGTATCGGCAATAAATTAAACACGCCGAGACCGATATTTATCACGATGATAAACCACAACAAAGATTGAATCCAAAAGGCAAAATTGTACATCGTCCCTAAAACAAGAAAAACGAAGGTAATCAGGGCGACGATAAAATTCATCAACGGTCCGGCCAGCGCCACAAACACCATTCCCAACCGAGGATTGCGATAATATTGAGGATTGACATGAACCGGCTTTGCCCAACCGAAACCGAAAAAGATCAGGCACAACGTCCCGACCGGATCGAGATGACGCGCCGGATTGAGCGATAACCTGCCTTCCTGCTTCGGGGTCGGATCGCCCTGCCAGTGGGAAACCAAGCCATGTGCCATCTCATGAAATATGATGGCGATGAGCGCGGCCGGAACGATATATATCAAGTCTTTGGAGAATTCAAGCATTAATAATCACCAACTTATGTCCTCTTGTTCTCCTATTATACCACATTATCAGCAAGAGTTACAATTTATAATAGAGCAGATAACATCAGTTTATTGACAAATCAAACAAAAAGGTTGGCTTTATTGCCAACGCAAATGGTTCTTCTGATAGCGGAAAACTAGTTTTCTGAGAGCGATGCCGCGGTTATTGGCGTGATGAACAACGTTTCGAATAAAAAGATAAACAAATATCACCATGAATGCAAGGCTTTTGTTCTTGATGAAATAATACGCAAGCCCGGCTAATGCAATACTGGAAACAAGGAAGAGCGCCTTTTGCTCTGTAAACGGCTGATTGACAACCTTGGCCAGGATCACTTCCAACGCCTTATAACCGTCGAGGGGGAAGATTGGAAGGATATTAAAAAGGATGACAAGAAAATTGAACTTGTAAAGCAGGGATCGAAGGTATTCCGAACCAACGTAGCGACATAAAAACAGAGACAAAACGTTCATTGTCACCCCGGAAAGGTAAAGGATCATTTCCGCTAGGGCTCCAATGTCTTTTATCTCGACTTCCATGAAACCGCCGATCGCCGTGATGTCCAGTTTTTTTACCTTTTGTCTAAACGCAAGGCAAGCTATAAGATGCCCTGCTTCATGAATGCCAAGCACCGCCAGAAACCAAAGTAACTCGACAAACAACCCGGAAAATAAAAACACGATGGCAAGCAGCCAGAAGGAATAATGAACCGAGACCTTCATTTTGTTTACTTAAGAAAAAGATTTACCGGCATACCTTCGTCGTAAACGTAGAAATGAAAATAACAGCCGGCATCTTCCGCCGTCGGCGCGCCGATGATTTCACCGCTGGTGACGATTTTGTAGATGTTGCAGTCGACGGAGGCGAGGCGGTCGTACACGTAGGTGTAATCGTCGATGCCTTTTACCTTGACCTGGTAGGTGCCGTTTTTGTTCTTTATGATCGCCACGACCACACCCGTTTTATATACCTCCACTCCCTGGAACTCGTTCACCTCGATGCGTAGACCGTCCGGAATTTTCTCTCCTGTCATGTAAAGTGCAGATACTTCGCCGGAAACCGTGTCGGTGATATCCATGGGCAGTAAAAACCGGTTTTCGCCGTTGATCGACCGGATGACCTTGAGGATATTGTAATGCTCGCTCAAAGACGCCCGGACCTTTTCAAGGTCGATAACCCCGATCCTTCCAAAGAAGACGACCGCCAATAATAAAAAAGCGCCGATCAAAAGTTTATAAAGAAAACGGTCGACGAAATTCAGTTCCTTCTCCTCCAAGCTATCACCCGCTAAATTATATGAAAAAGCATTACAAACTATTATAGTTTTTGGTGCTCCATGAAGCTGAAGTAGCGATTCTTACCGATGATGATGTGGTCGACGACAAGAACCTCCACAAGCGCCGCAGCTTCGATCAGCCGGACGGTGATCTCGCAATCCGCTTCGCTTGGTTCGGGGTTCCCGGAAGGATGATTGTGGGCGAGGATGATCCCCTTGGCGGACATTTTCAGTGCCCATTTCAGGATGTCGCGGCAGTCGAAGAGCGTGTGCGTCAGCGTGCCGATGGAGATCGTCCGTTCGCCGAGTATTTCCCCCGCCGTGTTGAGATATACCGCGACAAGATGTTCCTGGGTCAGATGCTGGAGCGAGTCCTTCAGGTACTGATAGGACTGGTAAGGTGTCTTAAGCTTGATTTTTGCGGCGGCGGGGACGTTGATACGCTTGCCAAGCTCGATCGCCGCCAGCAGCGTCACCGCCTTCGTCCGCCCGATCCCCTTGATTTCCTGCAATTCCGCGACCGTCGCCTCGTTGAGACGGTCGATCGAAGGATAGCGGGCCAGAAGCTTGCGCGCAAGGTCGAGCGCGGAAAGCCGATGGCTGCCGGTGCGGAGGATGATTGCCAGCAGTTCGTAATTGGATAGCGACTTAACGCCGTTTTTGAGCAGCCGTTCCCGCGGCCGTTCGCTTTCCGGGATTTCCCGCAATAAAAAACTCATAATAACCACCCGTTATATATATTAGCGGTCATTATGAGAATTTCGTTTAACCGAGGTTATTGACGATTTCCTGGTAGATGTTGAGCCTGATCTCGGCGCGTAGGGCCTCATTCTTCACCCCCGTCAGGGCAACGGTCAGGGTATAGGCCTCAAGACTTGCCGGGTTGGAATGAAACTTCTCAGAAATGACGATCTGCTCGCCCTTCAGGTCGTCTAGCAGGTTCGTGACGCATTCCAGCCAAAACTCGTATTCCGCGGTATCGTCGAGCACGGCGTTCGGCATGTCAAGGATGTACTCCTTCTTCACGAGCGGCGAAAACCCCTTGTATTCGAAATCGCCCTTTTTGGAAGCAAGCGCCTCCTCGCTCCCGGCGATGGCGCCGTAAACGTAGTAATGTCCGCCGGTATAAACATACACGGAATACAAATCCTTGGCACGAATGGTCGCGATCAACGTTTCCGCCTCATCCGCGCTATCCGCCTTCCCGATTTGCAATAAATAGACGTTGCCGTAGACGGCCCCGGCCGGCTGTTCGTTATCGTTATCTGAAGGGTTGATGTTGATCCGCGTCGATAAAAAAAAGCCGATGATGCAGCCGATGACCATGCCCAATAATACTCCGAAGATATCGATTTCTCTTTTTTTGAACATTATTTCCACCTCGGGCCTATTATAATAACTGGCCATTGGAAAAAATGTCAAAAAAAGATGGGGAATAAAATATCTTCGGCGCGCATATAATGCAGGTCCGGCCGCTCCCATTCGGCTTAGGAACGGCTTTTAATATGGTTGTAAATCTCGCTTACAAAATACAAACTCCCGCAGAACACCGTCATCGTTCCCTTTTCGTTAAGCGCCGACGCGAACAATTCGCGCCAGTAGGCGACGATCCGCTTCCGTGGGTGGCGGGAAAGACAGTACAAGTTCTCGGCCGCGTCACTGCGCTTGTATCCAAACCGGGTGAAGACGATCTCGTCCGCGATCTCATCCAACAGCGCGATCATCTCCGGCTTGTCCTTGTCGGCGGATGCGGCGAAGACGATCCGCAGGAACCTTTCCCCCTTAACCGCCCGCAAGAACTCGACCAGCCGGGATATCCCGCCCGGGTTATGGGCGCCGTCCAGCAGGACCGGCGGCTCTTTTGAAATCAATTGGAGCCGTCCCGGCCATTTCGCTTTCAAAAGCCCCGCGCGGATGTCTGCATCGGTCAGACTGATCCCGCACTTATCACGCAATACTTCCGCCGTCCGCACAGCGAGCGCGGCGTTTTCCGCCTGATGGAATCCGAGAAGGTTTACTCTGAGACCCTTGTGGGCGCGGTAATCGAACTCCGTCGCTTCCAGTGTCGCCTTGACGTTTTCCAGTTCGTCGTTAGCCACCAGGAACAGTTCGCTTTGCTTTTCCCGCGTCACGGATATGAACATATCTAGGACCTCATCGTTCCTTATCGCCACAAGCGGCACCCCCGGCTTTACGATTCCGAGCTTATTGGCGGCGATTTCCGAGAGCGTCGAACCGAGGATCTTCTCATGGTCATAGGAAATGCTGGCGATCACCGTAACCAGGGGGGTGATGATGTTAGTGGCGTCCAGCAGCCCGCCGAGTCCGACCTCAAGGATGACGTAGTCCAGACCGGGCAGCCGGGAAAAATAAACAAAGGCCATGAGCGTCATGAATTCAAAAAACGACGGTCGGGGAATGTCCTCCGCGTCCAGAAGCGGGTATTTCGCGATGATGTAATTGCCGATATCGAGCAGCTCCGCATCGCTGATGTAGCGACCGTTACAAGCGATGCGCTCGTTAAAGACGTCGACATAGGGCGAGATGAACATCCCGACGTTATAACCGGCGCTACGCAGGATTGCCGTGAGGTAACTGACGGTCGAACCTTTTCCGTTCGTCCCGCCGACATGGATATATTTCAAACCTTCCTGAGGATTGCCGTACGTCGCGCACAGCCGCCGCATCCTTTCCAGCGACACTTTCGGCACCAGGCGCTTCTGCGTCTCAATCCAGGCGACTAATTCTTTTGTGTCTGTGAACATAGTTCTCCTTGCTTTTTGCAATGTTTCAAGATTCTTCGGTGAAAGTGGATAAATAATTCAATTTCTTCAACGCCTGTTTTCCTGTCAAGGCGCGCTTCCAGCAGACCGCACAGGTGGTACAGACGCGCCGAGCCAATGTTGAGCGATACGCCTTTGATCCGATGGATCACGGCGCGGATCGCCGGATAATCGCCCCGGGCAAGCAGATCGTGTAATTCCTCTTCCAAATTGCCGTAAGCATCGCGATAGCGTTCGAGGACGTTTCCGTAAAGGCGGTAACTGCCGTTCAAATACCTTAGCGCAAGTTCCGGAGAAAAATCCTCCTCGTCCGGACGCGCTGAAACGGCGGCTTTGACCGCTGCTTCCGGCGTTGCGCCGATTGGAAACTGGGCGCCATCGGGCCGGAAAACGACTCCCTTCTTGACGTCGACGAACACATCAAAGAATTCGCGCCCGGGAAAACGGGCGGCGGCGCGGGCGTTTTTAAAGCAATAAACGCCATACCCGAGCATCTCCAGACGTCGGGCTACCTCACCCGCGCCGCCGATTACGACAATGTTATAATCCATCCCCATACCGTACCTTCTTATTTATTTAGTTCGTTTAAAAGTTTCTCGATTTCTTCTTTCTGTTTCCGGAAACCGACCAGTTTCTCGCGTTCAAGTTCGACTTTTTCCGCCGGCGCCTTGCTTACGAAGTTCGGATTCTTAAGCATGTTCTCGCAACGGGCGATCTCCGCTTCCGTTTTTTCCAGTTTCGCCTGCAATTTTGCCCGCTCTTCTTCGATGTTGATGAGTTGGGCCAAAGGCACGGCGACGGTCAATTCCGGATATACGGCTAGCACCTTCCCGGTCGCATCGATCTTTTCCGTCCCGAAATTGATGTTGCGGTAATTGGCGAACCGTTGGATATAGGGCAGGTGCGCCGTGATCAGCGAAACGGATTCTTCCGCCCGCGCCTCGATTTCCAGATCTACGAGCTGGTGGTAGGAAACGTTCTTCTCGGCGCGGATCCCGCGGACGGCGGTGATGATGTCGAAGAGGATTTCGGCACGGGAAGCGTCGGAAAAATCGAATTTTGGATCCGCTTCCGGCCAGGGAGCCGTCGTTATGCTTCCGGCGTTAAAGCGCTGGTAGATTTCTTCCGTCACAAACGGCATGAACGGATGCAGCAGTTTCAACGCCGCCGTCAGGACATAGGCCAGGACGGCGCAGGTGCTCTGCTTCTGTTCCTCGTCACCTTCGGCGAAGACGACCTTGGTGAGTTCCAGATACCAGGACGCGAAATCGTCCCAGATGAATTTATAAATCGGTTTCGCCGCCTCGCCGAACTCGTATTTCTCGTAGTTCTCGTCGGCGATCCTGATGATCTCGTTCAGGCGCGCGAGGATCCAACGGTCGAAAAGCGTGAGCTTGTCGGCGTTGATCGGCCGGCCGTCATAACCGGTGTTGTCAAGATTAAGGCCGACGTAGCGCGAGATGTTCCAGATCTTGTTGATGTAATTCCAGGCGGCCTCGACCTTTTCCTCGGAAAAACGCAGATCCAGCCCCGGCGTCGCTGTCGTGCACAGGAAGTAACGCAGACTGTCCATGCCGTAGCGATCGACGATGTCCTGGACCTCGATATAATTACCGAGCGATTTGCTTACCTTGCGTCCGTTCTCGTCGCGGATCAGGCCGTGGATCAAAACGTCGCGGAACGGACGTCCGCCCAGCAGGTATTTCGATTGGAAGGCCATCCTGGCGACCCAGAAGAAAATGATGTCGTAAGCGGTGACGAGGACGTCGGTCGGAAAATAACGGTCCAGATCGGGCGTCTTATCCGGCCAGCCGAGCGTTGAAAACGGCCACAGGGCGCTTGAGAACCAAGTATCGAGGACGTCCTCGTCCTGGACCCACCCCTCGCCTTCGGGGGCCGTATGGCCGACATAGATCTCTTCGCCGCGGTACCAGGCCGGAATCCGGTGTCCCCACCACAGCTGCCGGGAGATGCACCAGTCCTGGATGTTCCCGAGCCAGTCGGCAAACGTCTTCTCGAAGCGCTCGGGGAAGAAATGGATCTTTCCTTCCGTCGCCTGCATCTTCAGGACTTCCTTCGCCAAAGGCTCCATCGCCACAAACCACTGCTTCGAGAGCCGCGGCTCGACGACGACGCCGGTCCGCTCGCTATGGCCGACGGCGTGGATGATCTTCTCGATCTTCTGCAACAATCCGTTCGCCTGCAGGGCTGCCACGACCGCCTTCCGGCAGGCAAAGCGCTCCATGCCTTGGTATTTCCCGGCGAGTTCGTTCATCGTCCCGTCTTCATTCATGCAACGGGGCATCGGCAAGTTGTGCCTCAATCCCACCTCGAAGTCATTAGGATCGTGAGCCGGCGTGACTTTGACGATGCCAGTCCCGTATTCGATATCGACGTAATCGTCGGCGATGATCGGGATCTTTCGATCGGTCTCGGGAATGATCACCTCGCGACCGACCATGTTTTTGAAACGGTCGTCTTTGGGATTGACCATCAACGCGACGTCACCAAACATCGTCTCCGGACGGGTCGTGGCGACGGTGAGGCCACCGGGAGTGCCGTCCGCGAACGGGTAAGTAATATAGTAAAGCGCACCCTCGACTTCCTGGTAAATAACCTCGATATTGGAAAGGGCGGTCTTGCTTTGGACGTCCCAGTTGATGATCCGCTCGCCCCGGTATATCAGGCCTTCGTTATACATCCGGATGAAGACCTCGTTCACGGCGCAGTTCAGTCCCTCATCAAGGGTGAACCGCTCGCGGGTATAATCGAGGCTAAGGCCGATCATTTCCCATTGCTCGCGAATAAAGGACGCATATTTATCTTTCCATTGCCAGCATACATCCAGGAAGCGTTCGCGCCCCAGATCGAAGCGATTCTGACCTTTTTTCCGCAGTTCGGCTTCGACCTTGGCCTGCGTCGCGATGCTCGCGTGGTCCATTCCCGGCAGATACAGGACGTCATATCCCTTCATCCGCTTCCGCCGGACGATGATGTCCTGTAGCGTCGTGTTCAGGACGTGCCCGATGTGGAGCTTACCCGTGATGTTCGGGGGCGGGATGACGATCGTATAAGGTTTCTTGCTCGGATCGACCCCGGCCTGAAAATAACCGTTTTCAACCCAGCGGCGGTACTTGCCTTTTTCAACGGTTTTGAAATCGTACTTCGTCGGTAAATCTTTCAGTTTCATGTCACACCTCCAACAAAAAAGTCCTTATCTGAAGATAAGGACGAAAGAATCCGCGGTACCACCTTAGTTCGCCGGAACATGAAAAAAATCCGGCGCGCTTGAATGCCCTTAACGCAAGGCAACGCGGGTATCGCTAACTATTCACGATACCGGCTCTAAGGCGACCTTCGCGACCTCGTGGGAGGCTTTTCACCAACCAGCCCCTCTCTGCGACCAACCGCAGGACGCTACTCCTCCTTTTCATAGCCTTTGTTCTAATTATGGATTATTATATGATATTTTTTCATAAAAGTCAATGTATAAACGCATTTTCTTATGAAGTGGTTTTTTAGTCCTTATCCGATGACGATCAACAACACCCCCGGACAACACAGAAGGGTCTTCTATCGCAAACAGCCGCTCGCGATTTTTATTCGCGGTAGACGTCCCCGGCAATCCTAACCTCGGTGCGGGGCGAAAGCGAGATCTCGAGGATCTTTACCGCTTCCGGAGCGGTCAGGCGTTTGTATTGCTGGGAATAGAAACGCTTGTTGAACCGTTTCACGTATTTAAGGGCTTCATGTCCCGTCAGATTGAAGAATTTCTTTAAGAGATACACGATCCGCTCGTCGTCGTCGCCGACAACCCAGAAACGATAAAGGATGAAGTCGTTGATCTCGTACTTGCCGATAAGTTCCTCGGTCTTCTGGTCGACTCCGGTGAGTTCCGGGGAAATCGGGGCGGAAAGGATGAGATCGAGGATGGCGGCCGTCTCCGGATAGACGGACTTGTAGTATCTGACCGTTTCGATCACGGCCGTCTTGGTCAGGCCGGCGTTAAGGCCGTACATCGCCATGTGGTCGCCGCCGAAGGTTGACCATCCCAGGGCCATCTCGCTCATGTCAGACGTGCCGATGACCAAGGCCCCGCGCAGGTTGGCGAGGTTCATGAGCGTGTGGGTGCGGATCCGCGCCTGGACGTTTTCATAGGTGGCGTCCTTGATCTTGCCGTCATGGCCGATGGCGTTCAGGGAACGCTCGACATCAAGGGCGATCGGGATTTCCATGAACGTGACGCCAAGGGCGGCCGCCAGGTCGCGGGCATTGTTCAGGGAGAACGATCCCGTTTCCTTTGAAGGCATCGTCACGGCGATGATGTCTTCACGTTTATATCCGTAACGATCAAAGGCATAACACAAGGAAAGCAGCGCCAAAGTCGAGTCAAGACCGCCGCTTAAGCCGAGGACGCAGCGCTCGATGCCGATGTATTGTAATCTTTTGATGACACCGGCGGCCTGGATGTTGATGATGTCGCGATAGTCGCGTTCATGTTTCGGCACGAACGGACGCGTTTCCACCGGTTTTTCGAAGACATAATCGTCGCCGCGCTCAAGTTTGAACGGCACCATCCTGATGCTGTCGTCGCGGGTGAATTCCTGGACGTTCTTGTAATAGCTGTTGTTCCGACGCAGGTGATGGAGTTTCAAAACGTCGATATCGCCGTAGATGATGCTCGAGGCGAGGGAGATCTCATCGTCCTCCGCCACGATCTTCCCGTTCTCCGCGATCAGCTTATGGCTGCTGAACACGACCTCGCTCGTCGATTCGCTCGCGTTATTGGAGACGTATACATAGGCGCCGTTGAACTTCAGGCTGATGCTTTGGGTCAGAATCTCGCGGCGTTCCTTTTTCCCGATAAAGGCCGGGGAGGCGCTCGAGTTGAAAACGATCAACGCGCCGTTGGCGTAAAGCGTCTCATTCGGCGAGATCGGCGCCCACATGTCGGCGCAAACCTCCGCCGCAAACTTCACTTCCCCGCCCTCATCGGAAAAGATGAGCTTGCCGAAGGGGATTTCGGCGCCGAAAAGGGTGATCGATTTTATCTTATCGGTCAGGTCACTTCCGCTTTGAAACCAGCGGGCCTCGTAGAATTCGTTGGTATGGGGGAGATAACTCTTCGGGACGATCCCCAGGATCTTCTTGCCCTGGACGACGAAACTGCAGTTAAAGACCGTGTCGTTATCGAAGATGTAGGAACCGAAGATCATCACCCCGGAAAACGGGTTGTTTTCCAGCAGGTACTCGATCGCGGTCAGCGATTGCTCATACAGGTACCGCTGGAAAACCAAATCGCCGATCGAATAGCCGGTAATGCACATTTCCGGGAAACAGATGATTGCCGGACGCCGGGCTTCCGCCTCCTTCAGCAGGTCGATCATCGCGCGGACGTTATAGCCGGTATCGCCCACGCGGCTGCTCGGACAGGCGGCGGCGACTTTCAAAAAACCGTGTGCGTACATATGTTACTCCTTGTATAAGTTGTTTTCCTTTATATATTGTGCCACTTCCGGCAGTAAATATTTATCGTCTTTCGTGTTTCGATATGCGCTCGCGGCGATGTCCAGTTTGCCGATATCGAGGATCGTGAAATGGTCCCGATAGTCTTTCAAAGAATCGCGGGAAAGGATCTCTCCGACATCGGCGCCGAGACGGGGAACGACGATGAAGCGGTTTTCCGCGACCACCGCCGGGAAGTTGATCCAGTTTTTGATGCCGGCCAGGTTATCAGCGCCAAGCAGGAAGACCGGATCCTTAAAATGCTTAAGGGACCGGTAGGTGCCGCCGTAGGTCGCATCTCTGATCTCCAGGTCGCTCACCGCCGCGCGCGGTCCCAACCGCTGGCATAATAGTTCAAGCATCGCCAGCCGGTGCCCGTCGGCGATCAGGCCCGCTTTCCAGTAAGCCTGTCCGGTCGGCAGAAAATAAAAGGCGGCGTCGGGATACGCGGACATCACCCGCGCGGCGATCCGATAGTGAGCTACGGTCGGGGGATTGAACGATCCGCCGAAGACAATATCCATAATACCATCTCTTTCTAAGCCTATTTTACCATAATTATTGACAAAAGTTAAGTAAAAAAATGCCTTCCGGCATTATTTTTTCCTGATTCGCTCCGTAAAATACCGCCCGCGCTCGGCGTAATCATGAAACTGGTCGTAACTGGGAGCACCCGGCGAAAAAAGTACAATCGTTATTCCCGCAAGATAGACATCATGCGCATCCAACGCCGATGCAAGATCCGGATAAGTGACGACCATTATTCCATATGTGCGGAAAAAATCGGCTAATAGTTTTCGGTTTTCCCCGCAGGCGATAACGCGTCTAACCGCTTGCAGTTCCCGGGCGACGAGCGAAAAGTCCGCTTCTTCTTCCTTCCCCCCGCAAATCAACAGCACCTTTTCATCGGAAAATAACGCAAGCGCGGCCGCGAGCGCCGCGGGGTTTGTGGCCTTGGAGTCATTGTAGTATTTGATCCCGGCAATCGTTGCCACATGTTCGATCCGGTGTGGAAACGGCCGGAATCCCTGAAAGTGTTCCGCCGTGATTACAATATCAGGCTGGAAAGCGCAAACCGCCGAAAGCACCGCGAGCGCGTTGGCGCGGTTATGCGCGCCGGGAAGGGTGATTGCATCCGCATCCAGCAGGAACCGGTCTTTAAAATATATCTTCCCGTCCTCGATAAAACCGCCGTCGACTTTGTCCCGGACGGAAAAGGGTATGTTTACGCCGGGCGAGGTCTTGGCAAGCACCCGCGCGCGTTCATCGTCCGCGTTATAAATCAAAACGTCTTCCGGCCGCCGTTTTGCTACGATCTTGCCTTTCGCGGATGCGTACGCCTCGAAATCGCCGTGGCGGGAAAGGTGGTGCGGCGTGATGTTGAGGACGACCGCGACATCCGTGCGAAAGCCGCGACATGATTCCAGCATGAAGCTTGAGGCCTCGATCACCAGCGGCCTTTCCGACTCCGTGAACGTGAAAAGCGGCGTGCCGATGTTACCGCCCAGGTCGGCATCCGGCATGAGATGGGCGATCAGCGCCGCGGTCGTCGTCTTCCCGTTCGTCCCGGTCACCGTGATCGTCTTCCGATCGGGAAAGCACCGATAAAACAACTCGAGATCGGATATTACTTCGATTCTCTCTTCAAGGCATTTTTCCACCATGGGATGGTCGGTTGGGAAGCCGCTGCTCTTAACCGCTAGTTCTACTCCCGTCAGGTCAATCCAACCAGTATGTTCAGGGATATTGTCGTCATAGATGGTGTATTTACGCCCCTGGTTTTCTAGATAAGCCGCGACCGCCCGGTTCGCGCTTCCATACCCGAGCAAAAGAAATCTGTCTTTGATAGCAAAACCTCCTACAGGAAATAATTCAAGGCAAGTACGACCGCTCCGAGCGCGCTGAGAAGCCCGACAATCCAGAACAACGCGTCGATTTCCCACTCGTTCATGCCCTTGAGTTCGAAATGATGGTGGATCGGGCTCATCAGGAAGATTCGCTTTCCGCCGGTCATTTTGAAGTAGATGACCTGGATCAGCACGGACAGCCCCTCGACAACGAAAACAAGCCCGACAACGAGAAGCAACACCTCCATTTTCAGCAGCACGAACATGTTGACAAGCGTCGCGCCGAGGGCGAGGGAACCGACGTCGCCCATGAAGATCTTCGCCGGGTTGAAGTTGTAACAGAAAAAGGCGAGGATGGCGCCGGTTGTGGCGAGGGCGAAAAGCGTGATCCCCACGTTGCCGGAAAAGGCGGCGATCAGCGCGGTCGCAGAAAAGGCGATAATCAATAGTCCGCTTGCTAATCCGTCCAGACCGTCGCTAAAGTTGACGGCATTGGTAAACCCGAGAAAGAACAATAACACCAAAACACCGTAAAACCACTTCAGGTCGATCGTCCGGCCGAAAAAGTTGATGGTCGAGGCAAATCCCTTGTCTAAAAACAAATAAAAATACATCCCGGCCCAGACGACCTGCATGAACAATTTGAAGTACTTTCCGAGGCCTTCGTTGTTTCTTTTTACGACGATCAGATAATCGTCGATAAAACCGAGCGCCCCGTACAGGATCATCGGCATGAACAAAAGCAAGAGGAGCCGCCTATCGAAGGAGGCGTCGGTAAAGTGGAGGTAAAGAATCGAAAAGACAATGGACAAAAGAATGATCAACCCGCCCATCGTCGGCGTCCCCGCCTTCCCGTAATGGGTCTTCGGCCCTTCCTTCCTGATGCTTTGGCCGATTTTGACCCGCCTGAGCAGCGGTATTAAAAACACATACATAAATATCGCGCAAATAAACGCGAACAAAAAGCCTTTCACATAGACGTTCATGGTTTCAATCTCCGAACCGCGTTTTTATCATTATACGGGATCTTCTCATCCCCGATGATCTGGTGTTGCTCGTTTCCTTTTCCCAAAACCGCGATGATATCCCCCTTTAGAGCCCGGCGGAACGCCTCCGCGATCGCCGTCTCCCGGTCGAGGATGACGACATAGTTATCGCTCTTCACCCCTTCGAGGATGTCGGCGATGATCGCCTCAGGCGGCTCGGAACGCGGGTTGTCGTTAGTGAAAATGACGAAATCAGCAAATTCCGAAACGATTCCGCCGATGACCCGCCGCTTCCCGCGGTCGCGGTCACCGCCGCACCCGATGACGACGTAAAGCTTGTTTTCCTTCACGCTAACAAGGAACTCCAGGACGTTGCACACGCCGTCGGGGGTATGGGCGAAATCGATCACGAAGTAGCGCTCGTCGATATTCAAAACTTCCATCCGCCCGAGGATGTTGACCCGGGAAGCCAGGAATTCGCGGACCTTGCCCGGAAAAAGTTCAAGCGCTGAAACAGCCGCGATAAAAGCCAGAATGTTATATACATTGAAACGTCCCAGAAGGTTGGTTTCGAGCGGCAGTTCCCCGCCCGGATAACGCAATAGAAACGAAGTCCCGGTGATCGCGTATTCGGGATTTTCAAAGGTATAATCGGCCCCGCTTTCTCCGTAGGTGATGACCCGTCCGCGCGCGAGCCGATAAAAGAGCCGGAAATCGTCGATCTCGAGGTTGATGATGACGTGGCTGCTTGCGTCGGCGGAATGCAGAAACAAGGCCTTCGTATATTTATAATCCTCCATCGTCCGATGGAAATCGAGATGGTCGCGGGTCAGATTGGTTATCAGGACGACCTTGAACTCCAGGCCGTACACCCTTAACAGTTTAACGGCATGCGAGCTTACTTCCATGACGATGACCGACACTCCGGCTTTCTTGCTTTCCCGCAACACGCGGTAGATTTCGAGGATTTGCGGGGTGGTATTCTCCGTCGCGTAAAAATTGTTCATGATATAAATGCCGTTTGTCCCGATCAACGTCGCCTTTTTGTTCAGGAACTGAAAATACTTATAGATCAGGGTCGATACGGTCGTCTTCCCGTTGGTCCCGGTAATCCCGATTAACGTAAACTGCGCCGAGAGGTTCTGATAAAAGATCTTCGCGGCTTCAGCGAGCGTCTTCTCTACGTCCATTACCACGAGGAAGTTGATGTCAGGAAAGAGGTCGCTTTTCGGCCACGGGCGGTCGCTTACGATCGTTTGGGCGCCCTTGGCGATCGCGGATATGATGAAATCCTGGCCGTCGAACCGCTCCCCGCGAATCACAAAAAACACATCGCCAGGACTTATTTCCCGGGAATCGGTTTTTAAATCGTTAACGTGATGATTGTTCTTCAGTTTTCGCTTGAAGAGTCTGGCTGCCCTCATGTCCGCTTCCGTCACTTAATTATATTAAGAGGTAATACAAGCTATGATAGAAACTTAATAAAATATGCCCAAATGAAAAAAAGGACGGTTCGTTAATCCGTATATAGGATTACGTAACCATCCTGAACGATCTTTTGGCCCGGTTCCGGGCTCTGGGCGATGATGATGTCTCCGTCGCCGACAATCTTGATCCGGTAATGGGGATGAAAACCGATCGTTTTCGGGTTTCTTCCGATGTAGTCGTCGACGGTGTAGAGGAACTTGTCGACCCACCAGCGGGAATCGCGGGGGATCCCGCCTTCCTGCTTTTCAACATCAAGAAGCGAAAGCGAATCAAGCAGCACTTCTTTCAGCATCGGCGCCACGATCACGCCGCCATACTGGATCGAAGTTTTCGGCTGGTTGATGGCGATATAGGCCGAGACGCGCGGATCATTCATCGGCGCGATGCCCAGGAAGGAAAGGATGTATTTACCCGGGACGTAAACCCCGTCGATCGGAATCTGCGCCGTGCCCGTCTTTCCGCCGACGCGATAACCCTCAATATACGCGCTTCGTGCCGTGCCAAGCGCCACGACCCGCTCCAGCACGTCGCGCATGACGGCGCTCGTTTCCTCGCTGATCACCCGACGGACGAACTTGGTATCCTGTTGAAAGATTAGGGTATTGGTCCCGGGAATGCCGAAGCCTTTCAGAATATGGGGGGTGTTCAGAACTCCGCCGTTTACGGCCGCATTGGCGGCGTTGATCAGCTGAATCGGCGTCACCGTGTTTCCCTGACCGAAGGCGCTCGTCGCCGTTTCGACGTTGCCGATTTTATCGGGATTGAAGACGATTCCCGTTGATTCACCCAGCAGATCGACGCCGGTCTTCTTACCGAAACCGAAGGCGTCGATATAGGAAAACAACCTTTCTTTCCCGAGACGCAACCCGATCGTCACGAATCCGGGGTTGCACGAGTTCTGAATCACCTCGACAAAGTCCTGATCCCCGTGCCCCCCGGCCTTCCAGCAGCGAATGCGGGCGCCGTCGATGCTGATGGAGCCGGAATCATAAAATCGCTCGTCAAGGGAAAACACCTTTTCCTCAAGCCCCGCCGCATATGTGACGATCTTGAAAGTCGAACCCGGCTCGAATGACTTCCAGATCGGGAGGTTGCGATTAAACAGTTCCTGATCATATTGCTGGTAATTCTGTAAATCAAAATTAGGACGGCTCGCCATGGCGAGGATCTCCGCCGTCTTCGGGTTCATTACAAGGCCGAACACCTCGACAGGATCGTACAACGCGGCGGCATTATCCAAAACGCGTTCCAGGGTCAGCTGGATGTTGATGTCGATTGTCAAGTACAGATCAAAACCGGACGCGGGCGCTGTATAAGTCCCGGTCAGGTTCGGGTATTTATTGCCATGGGCATCGGTATAGATGTTCTGGGAGCCGGGACGGCCCATCAGGAAGTTGTCGTAAATGTATTCGACGCCGGTGATGCCCTGGTTGTCGATACCGACGATGCCGAGGACGTGGGACAGGGTGTTTCCGTACGGGTAATAGCGGACGACGTCGCTTGATACATACACCCCGTCCAAATCAGCCGCGATGATCTTTTTAGCCGTTTCGAGGCTGATGTTCTTGCCGGCAGGTTTTATGATTTCGACTGAGACGTTTTTCTGAAAGTGTGGAGCGATTTTTTCTTTTTTCACCCCAAGAAGCGCAGCGAGTTTTTCCATGGTGTATTCCTTATCCTTCACCTGCTTGGGAATGATCGACACCGTGGGAGCTAGGGTGTTCCCGACGATGAGCTTGCCATTACAATCGAAAATTTTTCCTCTTTGCGTGCTCACCGGGATATTGCGCGTCCATAACTTGAAAGCTCTATCAATATATACTTCTCCTTTAACAACCTGAACATAACCGACACGAACGGCAATTATAAAAAACAAAATAAAAAAAACATACAACAGCGTGATAATCCGGTTTCTGATGGTTTTCATCATTCACCACTTCCGATACCATTATATGTTTTTTATATTGACTCATAACTAATTGGCATAAAAATATCATAATATAGCGATATATTAGTTAAATACGCTTAATTACTATTAGATACAGTTTAATTAATATTAAAATAAAGTTTTATGCTTATTAACACTTTTTTTAAGTTCGTATGCTTTACATTATTACCATTATAATGGATGGATTTCTTTGAGAGTATTGGCTTGAATATACTTGATAATATTAATTAGATTTCAACAGAAACCATAACAAATAATGCGCTTAAACAAATAAACTTAAGCGCATTCTTATATTATTTAGTAAATAAAAAAGATATTATTTTTACTTTTTTTCCATATATAAAAAACATATAACAGACCAAAAACGTGGTTACTGACATCCCGTCATGCGTTTTTGCTTCCGTCATATGTTTAATTCAAAACTTGCAACCTGTCAGGTGATTACTTCTTTGGACGCGGGGCGATTGGTTTCGGTAATGGTCTGAAATTGCTCATGACTTCCTCCTAAAGTTTCTCTAAAATTCGCATTTTGGCGCTGCGAGCGCGGCGGTTGACGGAAATCTCCGTTTCCGTGGGTTCGATCACCCGTTTGTTGACAAGACGGTATTTACGGATGATATCCCTTTCTCGTACGGGCAGATCCCTTGGGATTGCCGGTTCTGTGTACTTGCGATAGGTTTGTTTGACAATTCTGTCTTCCAGGGAATGAAAGCTGATGACTACCGTTCTTCCGCCCTTTCCCAACAGCGTGATGGCATCATTAAGACTAACCTCGAGGTTTTCCAACTCGTTGTTCACGGCTATTCTTAATGCCTGGAATACTTTCTTCGCCGGATGCGAATCCTGGCGTCTGACGTACGGGGGGACGGATTTCAACACGATCTCCACAAGCTCCATCGTCGTCGCGATCGGCTTTTTCTCCCGCGTCGCGACGATCCGTCTTGCGATCTGCGCTGCAAACCGTTCCTCGCCGTAGCGAGCAAATATGTCCTTCAACTGTTCGTATGAATTATAATTGACTATGTCGTAAGCGGACAGGATTTGTTGGCGGTCCATCCGCATGTCAAGCGGTGCGTCCTGATGATAGCTGAACCCCCGTTCCGCCAGGTCAAACTGTAAGGACGAGACGCCCAGATCATACAAGACCCCGTTGACCTGCCGGACGCCAAGTTCCGCCATCCGCGCTTTGAGATTAATGAAGTTTTCCGGGATGATCGTGAAGTTCGAAGCGATTCCGGCCAGGCGGTCGCGGCTGCCCGGGATGATGTCCAGGTCGCGCTCGAAGCAATAGAGATGACCTTTATCGGAAAGCCGCTTCAGGATCTCCGCCGCATGCCCGGCCCCGCCCATCGTACAGTCTATATATATGCCGTCAGGCTTGATATTAAGACCGGTTATCGCCTCTTTTAATAAAACCGGGATGTGCCGCGTCTCGCTCATAGGTCAAAATCGATTTCCTCGCTGATGTCCTCGAGTAAATCGCGGCGTTCGCCATAATAGCGTTCCCATTCGCCCTTGTCCCAGATCTCGATCCGTTCGCCGACGCCAAGGATCACGCATTCCCGCATCATCCCGGCGTAATCGAGCAGGAGCGGGTCGATGTTGATCCGGCCCTTGTTATCAACCTCGCGACGATAAGCGCCGGAAAGAAATAACCGGTTAAACTCGCGGTTCGTTTTTTTGGTGAAGGAGAGGGAGGACAGTTTTTCCGTTATCCCGTTCCAGGCCGCTTCCGGGTAGAGGTACAGGCATTTTTCAATGCCGCGGGTGACGATCACCGTCACCCCCAGATTCCCGCGCATTTCGCTCGGGATGAACAGGCGGCCTTTTTCATCAATTGTGTAGTGGTATTCGCCAATGAACATAATACTCTCCACTTTTCCCCACATTAACCCACTTATAGTGTATCATAATCATTTTTTAAATGCAAGCAGAAAAAATAAAAAAAATCAAAATTAGAGCAAAAATAAAAAAGTACTCACTGATGAGTACTTTTTTATCGGGATAAAGAAATCACTTTTCCTTTTCTTGTTTTGCGGATTTGGCTTTTTTCGCTTCTTTTTTGGCTTCTTTCTTTGCCTTTTTGTCGGTCTTGGTTTCGGCAGCTGCTTCTTCTTTGCTTTCCTTAACCTTAATTTCTTTTACCAGTTTCCCGTCATAGTAACCGCAAAACTTGCAAACGGTATGGGCCAATTTCATTTCCCCGCAATTCGGGCAAACCATCATTCCCGCCAGGTCGAGCTTATAATGGGTTCGCCGGAGACGTTTTCTCGTTTTCGAGACGCGTCTTTGTGGGACTATTGCCATAATCAATCACCTCTTCTTTTTCTAGATTTTACAGGGTTTCCCCTTTCACAACGCGCATCGGTTTTTCCAGCAGGATGCTTTCCCAAATGACGGCGCGCAGATCGATCGTGTTTTTCTCGATCAACCGCACATCGTCGCCTTCATCATCCCTGGTAAATACTTCAACAACATCCAACTCCAGCGGGAATTCAACAGGATCAAGCGTCACCGCATCCTGTAGATACAACTCGACGGATATATGAATGTCGAATTTGAAACGGTCTTCACCAATCTGGATACCGGTACCCTTGACGACGGCCGGCGTGATGCCGAGAATGTCGTCATACCTTTTCGCTTCCTCCGCGAAATCATAAACCGCTTCGAAAGGGAAGGCTTCCTTACCGTACTTATACAATTGTTGTAAAGACCATTTCATAGCATCCACCTGATAACCTTATTTATTATACTCTTTTTTACATCTGAAGTCAATCATTTTCACTCACGATCGGGGCAATATTTCCTGATCGTCGCCGCTAGCCCCTTGATCCTGGCAAGGGGAACGGCGCAGATCGCCACCCTGATCGATTGATGGAAGGGCAGGAAGAAATAGTGTTCGTTTTCCTGCAGTTCCCGCACTACCCGTTCGTTGTCCGCGACGGGCACGGTCAGGAAGAACCCGCCGTGATAGGGATGAACGGGCAGATTGGCATCCTGCGCCTCGGCGCGGAAGGCTTCGGCCCGCTTATGCAGCTGCCCGGCCACAACCTCAATCTCTGCATCAAGGGCGCGACGACGGTTTTCGTCGGAAGCAAGCGCGGTCATGAGCGTGATCATCGCCCGGTTTGTGTTGCTCCAGGTATGGCGGGCATGGAATCCCATCGCGTCGTAAAGGGTTTTGACGGTGGCGGTATCCCTGCCCAAAAGGATCAAGGCGCCGAGCCGCTGCCCGTACGCGCAAAACGATTTCGACGCGCTGAAAGCGATCGCGATAAGGACATGCGGTGCGGCTTGGGTAAGGAGCCGTAATTTCGCCCGCGCCGCTTCCCGGCCGGCGCCGTCGTAATCAAGATATGCGATGTCATATATGAGGACGCATGGCGTATTTTTCCCGTTCAGATAGGCAATTAGGCGTTCCAGTTCTTCCGGGCTCAGGGTATAGCCGGTCGGGTTATGACAGGGGTCGTTAAGGATGACCGCGAGTTTTCCGAATCGGCCGGCCAGTTCGTCCCCCTTTTCACAAAATCTCGCAAAATTAAACGCATCACCTTGAAACAGCGGAAACCTTTCCGCCCCAACCCCGCTTTCAGCAAGGATTCCCACGTACGGTCCCCAGGCCAGATCCGGTAGCAGCGCGCTTTCGCCGCGATCGAGCGTGAGATGGACGGCGCTGCTGATCGCGCCCGTGCCGCCCGGGGTCGGGACGACCTTCACGGCAAGGTTTTCTTCGATCTGTGCCCGGTGTTCCCGGAAGACCCAGTCGAGGACAGCGGAAGTAAAGCGCTCGCCGCCGGTGATCGGGGCATAGGAAAAACGATCCTCGTCGGGCATGGACGCAAGGATTTCCTTAACCGTCCGATACCCGCGGAAGGAACCGTCATCGTAGTAAAAGGTTCCAAGCGTAGCATCAAGGACGTCAAAACCGGCGCGGCGCGCGGCTTTGGCCTGCTGCGAAAAAGAAAAACCGTCGCCCAGAAGCGCTTTTCCCGCGGCGCGTTTACTGATCAAGCCCATAAATTATTCATCTTCCTTTCGTTAATAGGCGCTCTCGGTATTTATATAAGAGAACGAGCGTTTTCGCGTCGGTGATTTCCCCCGCGTCAACCATCCTATATACTTTCGTGACCGGAAGACATACGAGGGCCACATCCTCATCGGCATCCAAATGCCGGCCGGAAGATACGGTAAAGTCATCGGTAAAGAAAAGGTGGATCACTTCGTCGGTATATCCGGGGGAAGGATAGAGCTTGCCCGCCGCTTCCAGGCTTTTTGCCTTGATTCCTGTCTCCTCGGTAAGTTCCCGCGCCACGGTTTGTCCCGGTTCCTCGCCCGGTTCGATCTTCCCGGCCGGGACTTCGAGAATCTCCCGGTGATACGGATGGCGGTATTGGCGGACAAGGTAGATATGGCCGTCCCTGGCTGCCAGGACGGCGGCGCCGCCTGGATGCTCGACGATCTCACGGACGGCCGACTGGCCGGCGATCATGATCTCGTCGCGGCGCAGATTAATGATCTTACCGGTGTAGACGCGTTTGCTCGTAAGTGTTTTCGGCTGTTCTTCCATGCAATCACCGATATGATTATAATATAATCACAAGGCAAAAGCAAATAAAAAAAGATAAAACTATACCGTCTTATCTTCTTCGCTTAATTCAAACATTCGGATGAATTTCTTGATCGCCTGGGCCGCGAAAATGAAATTCTGCGCCGTCACGTAATCTTTGTCGATGATGATCAGGCCCTTAACATAATAAAGCAGGACGAGGAAATAAAAGTAATGGCGGTAAAAGGGATCCTCGTACTTGTCAAGATAGGGAAGGGTGATGTTCTTGATGTCGAAATTCAGATGCTCGTTTTCAATGTAGAACTTCGCCATGTCAAGCGACGGGATGCCCATCTTCGCCTTCTCGATGCTCGTGAGGTAATGCTTACCGGCGCTCGTCAACAGGTGGCTTGTTTTCGGGTTGTTATGGATGAAGGCGTAGTTGACGCTTTTTTTCTCCTTGATCGCCCCGATCAGGCTTTTATGCAGTTCGCCCATGATCTTCTTCGCGTCGAGCAGGTACTGGTAGTTCTTCAGGATGACGATGCTGTACTCGTCAAACGGCCGAGTCTCGACGGAGCGGACGAACATTTCCAGGACAGCGAACTTGTAATCAAGGTACTCGAAGAGTTGTTCCATGTTGCGCCGGGAAAAGTCGACTGACAGCTGGCGCTTGAAATAGGTGTTGTAATGGAGTGAGGAAAGCTCGTCAGCCAGATTGACGGCCTTGATCTCACCGACGATCTCGTGGTGGGGATAATAGGCGCTTAAGAACAGGAAGTTCTTGTTGATATTGGTGACGAAGTTTCCCTTGACGTTTTTCAGCGGATAGGCGATGTTGGCAATGCCCTGGTCATAGAGGAAACGGTACTTCTCCTGGCTGTAGATGTTGCTTCTTTTGACGAAATAACAATCTCCGCCCTCCCGGCACCGCAGCCGGAATGTTTTCGCGGAAAGCGGCTTGTAAGAGGAAAAGCGCAGGTTGTATAAGTCGCCGAGCTTGGCGAAGATGTCACGGTTCATTTTATAATGATGCGTTTTTTATTCAGAAAGTCGGTTTCGCGGTTGTCGCTGTAGATCTTGTCGGGACTGACTTGCTCGCGCTTGCAGATCGATTCGATGTCGCTTTCCTTGGTCGTATAATAGACGCGGTAACTGGCGTAGCTATTCCTGATGCTTCCGATCGCGCTTTTGCATTCCTCTTTTTTTTCGGCGCCGCGCACCGTGACTTTCTTCGCCTCCGCGAAAAAATTATCGTCCCGGCTTTCCAGCACTTCCTTTAACAGGGCGTCGTATTTCTGGTTGATCTCCTCCTTGACCGCCTCGTCGTCGATTTCTCCTTCGATGTCCAATTCCCCCGCCGTGATCTCTGCCGGCGTCAGCGTTTCCCCGGAAGCGGCCATCCCGGCATCGTCTTTTTTTTCCGCGTCTGCCTTCGGTGAATACTCAACGAGGATGTTGAAATTACACTCGATCCCGTGGTTGATGATTTCCTGACAGGAGAAATCCTGTACGGCGATGTTGTCGATGTGGTAGTTCTTATCCTTGAAGACGAGCGTGAAGGGAACGGTTTC
The DNA here is from genome assembly GCA_002385575.1 of Caryophanales bacterium UBA3946. GTDB lineage: Bacteria > Bacillota_I > Bacilli_A > ML615J-28 > CAG-698 > UBA3946. The sequence continues at coordinate 70,603 of DGDS01000016.1, forward strand.
GGAAAACGGGTACACCTCGTCGAGATTGTCCCGGATGTATTTGCCCCGGATTTCGATATTGCCGTTGAGCGTGTCGCCCCTTAACTCATAATCGCCGATCTGGCAGTCGACATGGTTGACGTTCGCCATTTTTTCCAGTTTAACCGACGCGTCGCAACATATTCTAAGTTCCATCATAACCCTCCAGATAGTAAATTCTATGTCTAAAATAAAAAAAATAGAACCGGAGGGTTCTACTTTACCAAGCCTGCGATCGCTGCCCTGAGCTCGTCAAGACCGATTTGCAGGCGCACCGAGGTCACAAAAACGCTCTCCGGTCCGATGCCCAGTTTTTCCGCGACCTGACGACGATGACGAAGCCGCAGGGTCGTTCCGATCTTGTCCGCCTTCGTCGCGATTATCATCGTATTTACCTGGTAATGTTTCAGGTATTCGTACATCAACCGATCGTCTTCAGTCGGTCCGACCTTCAGGTCGACCAGAAGCAACGCCGCCCGCAGATTTGCGTTTTGGTGAAGGTACTCCTCGAGCAGGCGGCCGAAATCCAGCCGTTCCTCCCGGCTCCGCTCCGCGTAACCGTAGCCCGGGGCGTCGACGAGATAAAACGACCCATCAATCAAGTAAAAATTCAAAAGGCGGGTCTTGCCGGGGTGCGTCGAAACGCGCGCAAGGTCCTTCCTCCCGCAGATTCCGTTGATAAGGCTGCTTTTTCCAACGTTGGAGCGGCCAAGGAACAGGATCTCGGGCAGGTTTTCCCGGTTTGAATATTGAGTTTTGTGCAAAGCGCTTGTTACGTAGCGACAATCCTTAAACATCGTTCTCTCCGTAAAATAAAAATCCCATATCGGGATTTTAGGTTGGGAATGTATTCTGTAAGCCTTGTTCTGTACTTCCCGCAACGGGGAAGCGGTAATCATTTATCTCTGCCGGTAACCGGCAGCCTTAAACCCGTTCATTTCCGGATTTAAAATGCCCCCACCATAATTTGGGTTGCTAGCTTATGGGGTTTACCCGTTCCACTCCCTTTGTTTCCAAAGGGTATCGTCTCTGTGGCACCTTAGGAAGACTAACCATTTTACAGGTGTCGTCTTCGCCATCGCTCTCCCAACGGAGCGTCCCAACTTATTTTTTCGTTGGGCATAATCACTACAGGCATCGCAGCCTGTGCTAGCAAGGACTTTCCTAACGGATGCGCTGGGTATCCGCTCGATTACCCGAATACGTTAATATTATACTACATTCCGCGGGAAAAATCAAGATGAAAATCCCATCAGAACTGAGCGCTGCGGTCGGTCCCCAAATAAAAGACCGCCAGGGTATCCGGTCCGGAATGGCTGCCAATCACCGGACCGATGTAATGAATGGTGATTTCCTTGACCGGCAGTCGTTCCGCGATCATCCGCCGCAGTTTTTCCGCATCTTCCGGGCAATCGCCGTGCGCGATGTAAACGATCTGCCCTTCCGGTTTGACGATCGTCTTTTCCATCCGGTCCACCATCTTTGCGAGCACGCGGCACCGTCCGCGCGTGATCTGCATCTGCGCCAGCCGGCCGTTCGCATCCACATGCAAAAGCGGCTTCATGTCAAGCAAAGTGCCGATCAGGGCCCTGGTTGCGGACAGGCGGCCGCCGCGTCGCAGGTGGTTCAGATCGCCGACGGTGAAGAGGTGGCAGACTTTCCTTTTATTCGTTTCAATCCAATCCGCGACTTCTTCGATTCCCGCGCCGCGCTTTTTCATTTCCGCGGCATACGTCAAAAGCAATCCCTGCCCCGCCGAGGCGCACAGGGAATCGAGGACGATAAGTTTCCGCTCCGGATAGCGCTCCGCAAGTTCTTCCCGGGCGATTAGCGCCGACTGGAAGGTGCCGGAAAGCGCCGACGAAAACGACACCGAAAGGATATCGATACCTCGTTGTAAAAGCGGTTCGAAGGCCGCCAGGAATTCCTGCGGGTTGATCTGCGAGGTTTGCGAGAACTTCCGGGCGCGCAACAGACGGTAAAACTCCTGGTTGGCGATGGCGCGGCCGTCAAGATGGTGGGGATAAACCTCCCCGTCAAGATTGACCGCCATCGGCAGGACTTCCAAACCAAGCCGCGCCGCCAGTTCTGCCGGCAGGTCGACACACGAATCGGTATAGATCACATAATCATTCATCATACACATTTCCTTTCATCCCACATATTTACTCCATTATAAACCCGGCTATACCGATTGCCTATCTATTCCTGCTGGCGCATGCTCTATTTCGTCATCGGCATAAAGTATAGTACTGTTTTCAATTCTACTCACGGTAGAATTGATTTTTTCCGGGAAAAGTGGTATCATGTAGATATGATGAAAGAGAACGAGTTCAGACAACTGGTGGCCGTGAATCTGGTTTATTACCGGCGGTTAAACAATCTGACGCAAATCGAACTGGCGGAAAAGCTTAATTACTCCGACAAGTCGATTTCGAAATGGGAACGGGGAGAAAGCCTCCCGGATTTATACATTCTCCAGGAAATCGCCGCCTTGTACGGCATTACCCTGAATGATTTGGTGTCCGCGGAAAAGACCGTTCCCCGGTCGCATCGCGGACATTCGAAACTGCTCGCGGCTCTGATTTCCTTCGGGGCGGTATGGTTCGTGGCGACGGTCGCGTTCGTCGCCCTCGGCATCTTCCTCCCCGAACTGAAACGATCATGGCTGGCGTTTGTCTACGCCGTCCCGGCTTCCACCGCCGTCCTGATCGTCCTTTCCAATCTTTGGGGAAAGCGGCTCCTGCTCTTTTTGACCTTGAGCGTCTTTTACTGGACGGTGCCGCTCGCGATCGTTCTTTCCATCGATTACGGGAAGCTGTGGCTGCTCTTCATCGGCGTGATCCCGCTGCAGATTCTTACGATCATCTGGTTCTTATTGAAAAGAAAACGGCCGGAAACCGGCCAGGAAGAAAAGGAACGGGCAGAAGCGTGAAAGGCGCGCCGCTTGCGCTCCTGATAAGAAAAAAGCCACCAGGTGGCTTTTTCTTTTTGTCAGGCGGTTATTGCAACGGGGCGACGGTAACCGATCCCTGCACGTTCTGTGTGATGGCCGGCTGCCCTAGGTATTTGACCTTCCCGCTCCCCTGGACTTTGACTTTCAGGGTCTTTTCCGCATTAACAGTCGCGTTAATCGAGCCCATTACATCAAGGTCAACGTCCTGGCTTAATAATTCATCCGCAGTTAACTTCACGCTTCCCTCGCCGTGATAGGTAAAGACGGCGGCCGTTCCCGCAAGTATCACGGTTGCCGAACCCTCGTTATGCACTTTTAGTTCGCTTGCGCTGATGTTTTCGGCGGTCATAGTGGCGGATCCTTCAAATCGGAAAGCAAGTTTACCTGTCACAAGACCAAAGTCGCCCGTTCCGCGAAAACTGCCTTCGGTAACTAACGTGAAATCCGACGCGAATACGGCATTCGCGGTGTCCGTAATCTTGTATCCGCCCCGCAGCGTCAGTTTCTGCAGCGTCAACCCGCCGATCTCAATCCGGAACTCGGTGGCGTCGTATACGGTCGCCCGTTTTCCGGTGAATTCGATTTTCCCGTCGGCGGTTTCGATGGCGATCTCCGCCGCGATGTTATCGTCGGTAACCAGTTTGATTATCGGTTCACCGGACACGAAGAATACGATGTCGATTGGTTTGTTGTCACGGGAGATGTCGACGGTCAATTCGTAGGTGCCAGCGGTATAATTGCGCTCCGTTTCCGTGACCGTGCCGGAACCGTTGACGTGGCGCTTAAACATGCATCCGCAAGCAAACAAGACGATCATCGCGCATGACAACATGAAGATTTTTTTCATGCTTTCTCCTTTTGCCTTTGGCGTTATTATTGCCCGTGATTCTGGCAATAGCGGGTCGTTGTTTAGACAACATTGCGATTATACCATAATTTTCTTGAAAAGCAACCATTTTCTGATGAATACGTTTTTTTTCAGTAAAAATAAAAAACACTTCCCTTTTACGAGAAGTTGTCTTTATTGCGTTTTTCTTTCTTATCCCTGAAGGGCGGTTTATTACGCGGCGGCATCTTCTTCCGGTTTTCCACGTAATCCTTGGTGGCCAAATCGATCCGACCTTTGTCGTCGACGCCGATGACCTTGACGACGATCTCGTCGCCGAGATGCAGCACGTCCTCGACCTTCGCGACCTTCTGTCCGGCCATTTTCGATATGTGGACGAGGCCTTCGGTGTTTTGCCATAGTTCGACGAACGCGCCGAATTTCTCGATTCGGACGACCTTGCCGGTATAGAACTGGCCGATCTCGACATCGCGGACAATGTCCTCGATGATCTTGGCCGCTTTTTCAGCCCACATCTTATCAGGATGCATGATCGTCACCCGGCCGTCGTTCTCGATGTCGATCTTCACGTCGTTGCACTGGTTGATGATGTCGGTGATGATCCGACCACCGGAACCGATGACGTCGCGGATCTTATTCGGGTCGATGAAGAAGTTGATGACCTTCGGGGCATACTGGCTGACTTCGGGCCGCGGCTGCGGTATCGTCTGGAGCATGTGGTCCAAGACCTTCAGACGCGCTTCCCTTGCCTGGGCGAGCGCTTCCCGGAGGATGTCCTCGTTGATGCCGGCGATCTTGATGTCCATCTGCAGGGCGGTGACGCCCGTCGCCGAACCGGCAACCTTGAAGTCCATATCGCCGTAATGATCCTCCATGCCCTGGATGTCGGTGAGGATCGTGTAGTTCGCGCCGTCGGAGATCAATCCCATCGCGATACCGGCGATCGGCGCTTTGATCGGCACGCCGGCCGCCATCAACGCCATCGTCCCCGCGCAAATCGAAGCCTGCGACGAAGAGCCGTTGGATTCAAGGATTTCCGAGACGACGCGGATCGTATAGGGGAACTCGTCCTCGCTTGGCAGCACCTGCAAAAGCGCCTTTTCGCCAAGAGCGCCGTGGCCGATTTCCCGGCGGCCCGGATAGCTGTAACGTCCGGTCTCGCCGACACTATACGGCGGGAAGTTGTAATGGAACATGAAACGCTTGCCTTCCTCGACCCCGAGCCCGTCGATGATCTGATATTCGCCGAGCGCTCCCAGCGTCACGGCGCACAGGGCCTGGGTCTGGCCGCGGGTGAAGAGGGCCGAGCCGTGGGGCCGGACCAACACGTCGACTGAAGAGGAAAGCGGTCTGATCTCGTCGACGGCGCGGCCGTCGGGTCGGATCTTCTCTTCGGTGATCAGTCTCCTGACCTCGTTAGCGACGATCAATTCCAGTTTTTGTTTGACGAACTTGATCTTCCTCTCAAGTTCTTCATCGTTTTTATAACGCTCGGTTAACTCCGCAATTACCCGTTCGTTAATCTCGTCGATGCGGTTGTATCTTTTCAGTTTGTCCTTGATGACGACCGCCGCCAGCAGATCCGCCTTCGCGAGCGCTTCGACTTCCTGCTCGAGGTCCGCGGGAATCGTCTTCAGTTCGACGGGGACCTTTTCCTTCCCGACTTCCTTCCTGATCTCGTTTTGGAAGGCCACGAGCCGTTTGATTTCCTCATGGCCGAACATCATCGCCTGCAGCATGACCTCTTCCGGGACTTGCTTGGCGCTGGCCTCGACCATGTTGATCGCGTCCATCGTCCCCGTCACGAATAAATTGATGTCCGATTTCTCGAGTTGTTCGACGGTCGGGTTGATGATGAATTCGCCGTCGACGCGGGCGACGCAGACACCGGCGATCGGCCCTTCGAAGGGGATGTCGGAGATCGTCAAGGCCAATGAGGAGCCGAGCATCGCCGCGGCTTCGGCGATGTTGTCGGGATTGGCGCTGAGGACGGTGTTGATGACCTGGACTTCGTTCCTGAATCCTTCCGCGAACAGCGGGCGGATCGGCCGGTCGATCAGGCGCGCCGAAAGCGTCTCATGTTCGCTCGGTCGGCCTTCACGCCGGAGGAAACCGCCGGGGATTTTCCCACCGGCATAAAGCTTTTCCTGATATATGACGGTCAAGGGGAAAAAGTCGGTGTCAAGCGCCTGTTTCGACATCACGGCCACCGATAGGACAGCCGTATCCTCGAACCTGACGAGAACCGCGCCGTTGGCCTGCTTGGCCATTTCCCCCGTTTCCACGATAAACTTCCGGTTCCCTTGAACATACGTGAATGTTTTTTTCTCGTTCATAGATTATACTCCTTATTTTTTCAAAAAGAGGGTATGGAAAATACCCCTTACTTTCTCAGATTTAACGCTTGGATCAATTCGCGATAACGGTTGATGTCTTTCTTCTTCAGATAGTTCAGTAAATTACGACGATGTCCGACCTTTTTAAGCAGTCCGCGCCCGGAATGGTAATCGTGCGGGTGCGCCTTCAGGTGGTCATTCAGCCGGTTGATTTCGGCCGTGAGAATGGCGATCTGCACTTCGACGGAACCGGAATCGTTCGCGCTCCGGCCGAACTGTTCGATGATTTTCACTTTTTCTTCCTTACTGATACAAGACATAAAAAAACCTCCTTGTTAGAAATTTGCGCCCTAAACCAAGAATAACAGCGGAGTATTGTTAATCATAGTTAAGGGTCGTTTATTATTATACCACATCCTGGGGATGTTGTAAAATGTTTTATTTAATATTTTTCAGGACCGTAAGCAGGAACTCGTTGCAAGCACGGCTGGCCATCTCGAGATTGGACACGAACTGCGCGGCCTGGGCATCGCCGCCGATCAGGTCGCTTACGGCGCGGATGACAAGGAAGTCCTTCTTAAAGAAATAAGCGCACTGGGCGAGGGCGGCGCTTTCCATATCGAGAGCAAGGACGTCATC
>DGDS01000016.1:77631-81051 GCA_002385575.1 Caryophanales bacterium UBA3946
CGGTGCGGCGGTAGCGGTAATCCCTTGAGCAAGTCGCTTGCGCAGGGCAATTTTGGCGGAAAACCGGGCACCTGTCCGTAACTGTACCGATTGCCGTAGGTCACGTCGGCATCAGCGTAGGCGACGTTTGCGGGAACGACGATCTCGCCGACCTTGACCCGGCCGGCGATTCCGCCGCAAGTGCCGACGTTGACTATCAGGTCAAGATCAGGATAAGCGGCATGGAGCGCCGAAAAGACGATTCCGGAAGCGACCTTCCCGACCCCGCCGCGCACGACCACAAGTTCGCATCCCGCGCAGGTACCGGTGTAAAAAACATGGCTCGTAGTTATATTTTCTTTTAAATCCGTCATATTATGCAATAAAAACGCGATTTCGTCGCTCATCGCGCCGATGATGCCGATTTTCATGATTCCTCCTTAATTGTTTCCGCTTCCACAAGATCGCTTCGTATTTGCGCGGCCAGTTCTTCCGCGCTCGCATGGTTGGTTTCCGCGCGCAGATAGCGGGTAAAGGCGACCGCGATCGTTTCATTATGTGAAAAGTCGATATGAGCGGGATGGACCATAAGGCGCATCGTGGGTCGTCCGGATGACGAAACGTCATACTGCGCTACGCCCGAAAAACATCCAATGCCGACGCTTGCAATGACGGCGTATATGCCCGGTTTTACCGCCTGGTAATCGTCGCTGATTTCAATATTTAAGATTGATATTTCCGGAACGAGTGCGCAATCCGGATCAGCCGTGATCCGACCGCGGATCTCATAATAACGGCCGAGCATGGTGCGGACCGCGGCCATGTTCCCGGCCTCAAGCATTCTTCTGATAAATACCGAGCCGATTTTTTCGCCCAAGTAAGTTTCGGCCGGGACGACGATGACTGGGTATTTTTTCCCTAGCGTCGCGCTGTCGCCCTGACCACCGCGTCCATAGCGATAATCAAACCCGACGATAATCATTTTGATGTTAAAACGGTCGAGCACTTTTTCCGAAAATTCGGCCGGCGTCAGGTTCGCGATTTCCAGCGTGAAGGGGACGACTATCAGGTAATCGACTCCCATTTGCGCGAGCAATTCCTGTTTATGGGCCAGCGGGGTCAGATAACCGCCCGGAGGGCGCTTTTTTAAGACATAATCGGGATGGGGATCGAAGGTGATGACCGCGCTTTTCGTCCCCGTTTCCTTCGCCGCCGCGATCCCCCGTTCCAAAAGGGCGCGATGGGCAAGGTGAAGTCCGTCGAAATGCCCCATCGCCGCGACGATTCCCGGCAAATTAAATTCTTCCGTTAAAGAAAACCTGATTAGTTCCATACTCGCTCCGCATGATACGTCCCATTTTTCCGTTTATAGATGGCGATTAATTCTTCTCCATTTGCGATCGCGATCTCCGGTTCTCCCGACCCGACTTCCGCAGCATCCAAAGCCCGGCCGTTGCGCGCTTTGCGGGCAAGTTTTTCCCCGGCCTGGATGACCATGTTTTCGGAAAAGACGCTTAACAACGGAAGCAACCGATAATCGCCACGCGCGACTTCGTCAAGGCTATGCGCTTTTTTCAAGGAAAAACCGCCGACCGTCAACCTTCTTAACATCGAAAGGTAGGCCGGATAGCCAAGCCGTTCGCCAATCTCGACGGCGAGCGTCCTGATATACGTTCCCTTCGAGACACGGGTGCGGAAAGAAAAGCGGGCGCGGCCGTTTTCATAGCTTACCGGCGATGTCCTTTCCAGTTCGTACACGGTGATCGGACGCGGTGTTCTTTCCACCGTGACGCCCCGCCGTGCCAGCTCGTATAACTTCTTCCCGGAGCTTTTCACGGCCGAATACATTGGCGGGACCTGTTCCCGTTCTCCGCACAGTTCCATAAGCGCTTCATCGATTACCAGGGGCCCTTCGACCGTCTTTTCGGCGGTGATTGCGCCATCGGCGTCGGCGCTGTCGGTCGCGACTCCGACGGTCACTTCACCGGTATACTCCTTGTCCATTCCCGACAGATAGGGGAAGAGTTTTGTCGCTGATCCGACCAGGACGACGAGGAGGCCGGTCGCGGCCGGATCGAGTGTCCCGCCGTGGCCGATTCTTTTGATGTTGAGGGTTTTCCGAATCCAGCGGACGACATCGTGCGAGGTCAGTCCGGGCGGTTTGTCAATAAGTAAAATACCGTCCAACGCGATCACCTAACTAATTATATCACAAACCTGTGTAAAACTAAAGAATAATAAGGTTAAATGATCTCCAATGACTGTTATGTTACAATACATATGAGACTTATCTTGAATAAAAAGCAAAAATGATTTATACTCGACCATGTGGAAGAAGAAAACTGGCAAAGTCTTCTTCATGAGAGGAGTATAAATCACAGGGCCATTTTATCACAAAAGTTTCATGATATCAAGACAAAACTACACGCGGTTCAAACATACCGCACGGGAAAGTACTCGGTTTCACACATTTGCCGGAAATATCACATTTCCAAAGCCTCTCTGATGCGCTGGAATAAGGCCTACGATGGGACTAAGGAATCCCTTATGGAGAAGAGTCGAAGGCCTCATACACCGCACCCCAACAGCCATACCGAGTTTGAAATACGCAAAATCATAAACCTGATCCGGCGAAACCCCAACATAGGGCTTACGGAGCTCTACACAAAACTAAGGCATCAAATCGCTTATTCAAGGCATTACAGCAGCTTATATCGCGTTTTAGTGCGGCTAGGTTATTACAGAAAAGAAAGCCCTATAAGCCAAAAAAGTACCATACGCCTAAGTTAATGGGTGAAAAGATGCAATTGGACGTGAAGTACGTCCCGAAAGAATGTAACGCCAATATGTGGGACGACAATCGTTATTATCAGTTCACAATCATAGATGAGGCTTCCAGGGAAAGGTTTATCTACGCTTACAAGGATCATTCGTCGTTCACCGCGGTAGATTTCCTGTACAGGGCTGTCTGTTACTTCGGATATATACCAAGGATTATTCAAACCGACAATGGTCAGGAATTCGCATATTTCCAGGAAACCGACAGGATCCATCCATTCGATCTTGCCTGTGAAAAACTAGGAATCATTCATAAAACCATTAAACCGCGGACACCAAGGCATAACGGTAAAGTCGAACGAAGCCATCGGTCTGATAACGAACGATTCTATAAGCATTTAAGATTCTACGATTATGAAGATCTTCAGGAACAAATGAAAAGGTACCTGTGCCGGTCTAACAACATTGGAATGACACCGCTTAATTACCGGACTCCGGTTGAAATGAGGGAATACCTGATCTCCCGGGGCATGACTGATTATCTGGAGCCGTTTGATAAGAAAACCGGACTGATACTATAAGAGGGACACATTCCCCCTTAGACCCCTTTGTTTTCTTCTTCTTTTTTTATTCTTTAAGTCTCATATCATTTACAATCATACA
>DGDS01000042.1:0-31911 GCA_002385575.1 Caryophanales bacterium UBA3946
GGCCAGAAAGCCCTGCAAATGGTCCCGATTGACGACGCGATCCGCGCCGGCCGGGATAAGATTGCCGAGTACTTCTTCGATAATGTCACATACAAAACCGACATCGTCGACATAACCGCCAACGCGAAGAACTCGCAGTTCGCGCAACCCTTGTTCGAGTTCCACGGCGCCTGCGGCGGTTGTGGCGAGACACCGTATATCAAGCTGGCGACGCAGTTGTTTGGTTCGGACATGGTGATCGCGAACGCAACCGGCTGCTCGTCGATCTACAGCGGTTCCTTCCCGGCGACGCCTTATCGGACGAACAAGGAAGGCCGCGGCCCGGCATGGGCGAACTCCCTGTTCGAGGATAACGCCGAATTCGGTTTCGGCATGCACATGGGCGCGGAAGCAATCCGCGACCTCATCCAGAACCTCATGGAAAAGGGTCTGGAATGCGCCGACGCCGACGAGAAAGTCAAAGAGTTGTTTGCGAAGTGGATCGCCAATCGCAACGACCGCGTCGTGACGAAGGAAGTCGCCAAGGAACTTATTCCGATTCTAGAGAAGGCTGACTGCGAGATCCTCAAGGAACTTCTGACCTACAAGGACTATCTCGTCAAGCGCTCGCAATGGATCATCGGCGGCGACGGCTGGGCTTATGACATTGGCTTCGGCGGCCTTGACCACGTGATCGCCAACAACGAGAACGTCAACATCCTCGTCCTTGACACCGAGGTGTATTCCAACACCGGCGGACAGAGCTCGAAGTCAAGCCAGACCGGTTCGATAGCGAAATTCACGGCGGCTGGCAAGAAAGGCAAGAAAAAGGACCTGGCCGCGATCGCCATGAGCTACGGCCATGTCTACGTCGCACAGATCGCCCATGGGTACTCCCCGGCGCAGATGCTGAAGGCCTTCCTTGAAGCGGAAAGCTACCAGGGACCGTCGATCATCATCGCCTATTCGCCGTGTATCGCGCACGGAATCAAAGGCGGGATGGGCAACTCGCAGAAGCAAAGCAAGCTCGCCGTGGAATGCGGCTACTGGGCGTGCTTCCGCTATGACCCGCGGCTGCCTGAAGAAGGCAAGAACCCCTTCATCCTTGACTCGCGTGAGCCCAACTGGGATCTTTACGAAGAGCATCTGCTTACGGAAAGAAGATATGCCCAGTTGAAGCAGGTCAATCCGGAAGGCGCGAAGGCCTTGCTTGAGCTGAACCGCATCGAAGCGCAAAGACGCTACGCGATGTATAAGCGCTTCGCCGCCATGGATTATTCGAAATAACCATCAAGTCCTCTCCAACCCCCGCGTCAAACGCGGGGGTTTTTTCTTTTTGATTGTAATGGCGGCCCTAATCATGTATAATAATACCTGGGTGGTGGTTCAAATGCGTATTCTTGACAACGAAAAACTGTTGGATTATCTGGCGAAGCGGGACAAGGCCCTTGAAGCCTACAGTGAAGGGCTCCACGGGCTGAACGCCCAGTTTGACCCGCTCAAAGCCCAGTTGAAGAAGAATAAAATCAATCAGGCATATTTAGTCGGGTGCGTACTCTCGGTTATCGTGATCTTTACCTTCTTCTACGTACTCTTTCCTGACGATATTCCCGGTTATATTCCCATAACCGCTTATTCCATATTCGCGCTGCTGCTTGGATTGACCATCTTCCTGTTGGCGCGGACGGAAAAGAAGATCGCCAAAACCAATCGCGAATGGGCGATCGAGTATGAAAAGATTTCGAAGCATCGCAAGGAGGGTAACGAATATCTGGAGAAGGCGGCGCAGGAAGCGATCAGGGTGATCTGCATGAACAGGTATCGTGAAGAAATCTCCGGTAAAAAAGAAGAACTTGCGCCGGTGGATTTTGACCGCTACCTGGAGAAACTGGTCGAACAAGAAAAACAGGCGATCGCTGCGGAGATCGGAACGGCCGCCGCGGCCGAGGAAATAATCGAGTATTATAAAAACTGGGGAAAGAAGTTCACCCATACCGAATCCGTGGATAACGACGCCTTCCTCGCGGCGCGCCGAAAACGGCATTTGGGCGAATAAGGGCTTTCGATGAAGGAAAGCCTTTTTATTTTCGCGCGGTTATTATATTTCATGCAAATATTTTCACACTGTAGTATAATAATAAAACCGGAGGAAGACCATGATTGCTAATTACGCGAAAAAAACGCTGGCTTTATTATGTATTATAATTACGATTATTTTTTTATCCGGTTGCGAAAAAAAGAAGTATTATAAATATACCCTGGCCTTGGAAAGCGCCTTTAACACGGTGAACTCGGTCACGGTGTTCACCCTTGGCGAAACCGACCAGGAGACCCTGAAGAAGACCCGTGACGACCTCAACGGAATCCTGCGCGAACTCGACGACAAGTTCAACGTCCAGGATCGCGATACCGCCGCCAAGACCGACCTGATGCGCGTTAACGAAAACGCAGGCGTCGCGCCGGTTGAAGTCGATCGCGAGGTGATCGAAGTCCTGGAAGTGGCTTTGACGATTGCAGCCCTTTCCAAGGTCAACGGAGTCGCCCTATATGATCCGACCATCATGCCCGTCGCGGATCTATGGGACATCACCAACCGCCAATACAACATGTTCGACGATAACCGCATTCCCGATGAGGATCTTCCTACCGAGGCGGAAATTACGACCGCCCTGGCGCTTGTGAATTATCGGGACGTGGAAATCGATAAAGAAGAAAACACCGTGTTTTTGAAAAAGGCGGGGATGAAAATCGACTTAGGGTCGATCGTGAAGGGATACGCGGCTGACAAGATCAAGGCTTACTTGTTAGAACAGGGCTTTACGAAAGCGATCATCGACATCGGTCGTAACATCCAGACCGTTGGTCAGTTCGTGAACTCCGATTTAGAGGACGCGCCCTGGAAAATCGGCATCCAGCGTCCGTACGCAACGATCTTTGACAAGGACTACGCGGAGACGCAGATCATCGGCGTTCTGGAAATCGCCGACCTCACGGTCGTGACTTCCGGGATTTACGAAAAATACATATATTCCGAAAGCGGAAAACAGTATCACCATATTTTCAATCCCCGGACCGGCTACCCGATGGAAAACGACGTCGTCAGCGTGACCGTCATTTGCGCGGAATCGGTTTACGGTGACGCGTTGAGCACGACCTTGTTCCTGCTCGGGATCGATCGGGCGATGGAAATGATAGCTTCCCTGGATTTCGAAGTCGAGACCCTGTGGGTGCTTAGGACCGAGGAAGAAGGAAAGAAATACGCCATCTACGTTTCCGCCGGACTCGCCGACATCTTTGATTTCAACGAGGCCGTCGAAAGCAAAAAATACGTTTATAAAGGTGTCTACAATGCGCAAACTGGAAATTAAGAACCTGCATACGACCGCCGACGACTTTGAGATCCTTAAGGGCGTCGACCTTGTGATCAACACCGGAGAAGTCCATGCGGTCATGGGCCCCAACGGCACCGGCAAATCCACTCTGGCCTCGACGATCATGGGTTATTACAAGTACAGCATCACCGCCGGCGACATCCTTCTCGACGGGGAAAGCATCATTCCCCTGACTGTCGACGAGCGCAGCCGTCGCGGGATCTTCATGGCGATGCAACAGCCGTACGAGATTCCCGGCGTCACCAACGCCGATTTCATCAAGGCGGCGCTGCAGGCGCGGATGAAGGAAGGCGAGTATCTGTCTTTGTACAGATTCATCAAGGAATTCGACAAGTGCGTGAATGATTTACAGATGCGGCAGGACTTACCGCACCGTTACCTTAACGAAGGTTTTTCCGGCGGCGAGAAAAAACGCAACGAGATCCTGCAGATGAAAATGTTGAAGCCGATCTTCGCCATCCTCGACGAGATCGACTCCGGTCTCGACGTCGATGCATTAAAAATCGTCGGCGAAAACATCAACCAGATGCGCAGCCCCGATTTCGGCGCCCTGATCATCACCCATTACCAACGGCTCCTTGATTACATCGACGTCGATTACGTCCATATCATGATGAACGGCCGGATCGTGATGAGCGGCGGAAAAGAACTGATCGAAAAGATCGATAAGGATGGCTACGAGTGGGTACGGGTGGAATTGGGACTGGAAAACGGGGAGACCAAGCCGGTTTCGACCATCCTGAAGGATTGCGCCTTCAAAGGCCAAAAGGAGAAATAGTCAATGGTCACGGCGATCATCAACGATTTAGTCGCGACCGGCGACCGCTATTCCGTTTTTCACAACGGGGTTTTTATGTCCGGCAACGGACCGGAATCGCTCGTCATCGCGGAAAGCGGGATCTACAAGTTCATCCACCTCATCGACGCGACTTGTGAGATCGCGATTACGATCAATCCCGGTCTGGAGGTCACCCTGATGGAGTTTTACTACTGTACGGGGGATGTGGCGTCGGTTGCGATCGATTACGACATCGGCGCGGGCGCGCGCGTCGAGCTCGTCCGGTTCAAACAGGGCGAATGCGCCGGCGTTATTAGGTTTATAACAAATACTAATATCAAAGAAAACACATATATTAATAACAGGAATCTTTCGATTATATCGACGGCGTGCGAACTTACCGACAATGTCTATCTGCGCGGTAAGGGCGGAGAAATCGCCATGACGAACGTGACGATCAACACGTTCGGTAAAGAACAGAACCACTGCTACGACATCCACCACCTCGCACCGCGCACCACATCGACGCTGCACAATTACGGCATCAGCAAAAACCACTCGCTTTTGAATATCAAAAGCAACGGCCTGATCGCCCGGGGCGCCAAGAAAGCCGAGCTGAGACAAAAATCAAAGGGCCTCATCATCGGAACCGCCGCGCGTCTTTCCGCCGACCCCATCCTGCAGATTGACGAATATGACGTCATCGCATCCCACGGCGCTTCGATCGGAGCGATCAACGAGGATGAATTATATTATCTGATGAGCCGCGGTCTGACCTATGAGAGCGCGGAGAAGCTGATCGTCTCCGGTTTCGTCAATCCCTTTTTCAACGGCCTGGGCGACGATATATCGATCGATTACATGAAGCGCATGATTGACAATAATCTCTAGGGGTGAAACAATGTTTAACGCGCATAAGATCCGGGATATGTTTCCGATATACCGACTCTATCCCGATCTTGCCTATCTGGACAACAGCGCGACCTCGCTCAAGCCGCAGGTCGTGTTGGATAAAATGAACGAATACTACACCCGTTACGGCGTGAACATCCATCGCGGCGTTTATCACTTAAGTCACAAGGCGACCGAGGAGTACGACCAGGCCCGACAAACCGTCGCAAATTTCATCAACTGCGACTTTTCCGAACTCGTGTTCACCAGGAATGCCTCCAACGCCCTGAACATGGTCGCGCTGATGTACGGGGAACGGAATATAAAAGCCGGCGATGTCATCATTACCTCGGAACTTGAACATCACAGTTCGTTTTTGCCGTGGCTGAAGCTCAGCAAGCGCAAGGG
This sequence comes from Caryophanales bacterium UBA3946, assembly GCA_002385575.1. Classification (GTDB taxonomy): domain Bacteria; phylum Bacillota_I; class Bacilli_A; order ML615J-28; family CAG-698; genus UBA3946. The sequence goes on from DGDS01000042.1 coordinate 5,449, forward strand.
AGCCGAGCTGCGGTTCGTGCCGCTGAACCATGACGGGCGGATTACGGTGGAAAACTTTAAAAAGATCATGGATGACAAGGTCAAGGTCGTAGCCCTGACCTACATCTCAAACGTCCTGGGTTATGTTACCCCGATCAAGGAAATCATCGCCCTTGCCCACCAGCATGGCGCCATCGTCATCGTCGACGCCGCCCAGGCGGCCCCCCATATGAAGATCGACGTCAGAGATCTGGATTGCGATTTCCTCGCCTTCTCGGCCCACAAGATGCTCGGTCCCACCGGGATCGGCGCCCTTTACGGGAAGAAGCGGTTGCTGGAGGACCTTGATCCTTTGGAATACGGCGGCGATATGAACAATTCCGTAAGCAAGGACGAAATCACCTTCAAGGATACGCCCTTCCGTTTTGAGACGGGAACGCCCCCGATCGCCGAGGCGCTGGGATTTGCCCGCGCCGTCGAACTGGTGAACGCGATCGGGCTCAAGGAAATCGCCCGCCACGGCCAGATGCTGCATAAACGCGCCCTGGAACTGTTGGCCGGGATTCCGGGACTGATCATATACAATCCCGGCGCCGACATCCCAATCATCAGTTTCAACATCGAGGGTATCCATCCCCACGATGCGGCGACGTTTTTCGATGAGAACAATATCTGCCTGCGCGCCGGACACCACTGCGCCCAGTTGGTAAGCAAATGGCTGGAATGCGCCGGGACGCTCCGGGCATCGTTCTATATCTACAACGATTATCATGACGTGGAGAAATTCGCAATGACGGTCAAGGAAGCCGTGAGTTTCTTCAAGAAGATGACTGGTGATGTGAAATGAACAATCTGGAAAACCTGTACCGCCAGGTCATCATCGAGCATTACAAACATCCCCGCAACAAGGGACTCAAGGGTTTTGCGAACAAGCGCCTTTTCAATCCTTCGTGCGGTGATGACGTGACGATGGAGGCGCGGATCGAAGACGGCGTGATCAAGGAGATCAACTTCGAGGGTTCGGGTTGCTCGATCTGCTGCTCGGCCGCGAGCATCGCCACGGAACTATTAAGGGGAAAGACGGTGGCGGAAGCGCAGGAAATCACCGAAAAGTTTTACGCCCTCATCAAGGGCGAAGACGTCCCCGGTGAAGAGGAACTGGAGGAAGCGGCGGTATACCGCGGCGTCTCGCAATTCCCCGCCCGGGTCAAGTGCGCCGCCCTGCCGTGGAAAGCGCTCGAACAGGTTCTGAAGGGAGAAGAAAATGAACGATAACATCGGCAAGATCATCGGCGATTATAAATACGGCTTTCAGACCGACGCTGAAAGCGTCATCAATATCGGCAAAGGCCTGAGCCTCGAAGTCGTCAAGGCGATCTCCCAATACAAGGGCGAACCTGAATGGATGCGCGATTACCGGATCAAGGCATACGAGCGGTTTGTGTCGATGCCGATGCCGGACTTCGGCCCGTCTTTGGATTTCATCGATTTTGACGAATATACCTATTATATAAAATCGAGCGAGGAAGTCGAGAGCAGCTGGGACAAGGTTCCAGAAAAGATCAAGAAGACTTTTGAAAAACTGGGAATCCCCGAAGCCGAGAAGAAATACCTCGCCGGGCTTTCGACTCAGTTCGAGTCGGAAGTCGTCTACCATAACACGCTCGAGGAACTGAACAAACTGGGCGTGTTGTTCTGCGATACCGATAGCGCCGTGAAGTTGTATCCGGAGCTCGTGAGGGAATATTTCGGGAAAGTCGTCCCCTCCGGAGACAATAAGTTCGCGGCCCTCAATTCCGCCGTTTGGAGCGGCGGTTCGTTCATCTATGTTCCCAAGGGCGTGAAACTGGAAAAACCGCTCCAATCATATTTCCGCATCAATTCGGAGCGGATGGGGCAGTTCGAGCGGACGCTCATCATCGTCGACGAGGACGCCAGCCTGAATTACGTCGAAGGGTGCACCGCCCCGATTTATTCGAAGGATTCGCTGCACGCAGCGGTCGTCGAGATTTATGTCAAGGACAGAGGGTACTGTCGTTATTCGACGATCCAGAACTGGTCGACCAACATCGTCAACCTCGTCACGAAGCGGGCGGTCTGCGAGGCAGGCGCCCATATGGAATGGATCGACGGCAATATCGGTTCGATGATCAACATGAAATATCCGGCATGCATCCTCAAGGGTCCGAAGGCCAAAGGGACAACGATCTCGATCGCCTATGCCGGGCTCAACCAGATCCAGGACGCCGGAGCCAAGATGATCCACCTCGCCCCCGACACCACGAGCAAGGTGATCTCCAAGTCAATCTGCCGCGGCGGCGGGAAGGTCAATTACCGCGGCCTGGTCAGTTGCGGGGAAAACGCCGCCGGCGCCCGATCCCGCGTCGAGTGCGACACGATCATCCTCGACGGCCTGTCCTCAAGCGACACCCTGCCGACGAACATCGTGAAGAACCAGAAGGCGCGCATCGAGCACGAGGCGACGGTATCGAAAATCAGCGAAGACCAGTTATTCTACCTGATGAGCCGCGGCCTGACCGAAGAGCAGGCCCTGGAGATGATCGTGATGGGCTTTATCGAGCCGTTTGCCAAGGAGTTGCCGATGGAATATGCCGTCGAACTCAACCAGCTGATAAAATTAGAAATGACCGGCTCGATCGGATGATAAAAAACGGCTAAAGGATTCAAATCTTTAGCGTTTTTTAATTCCACATTTGGCTTTATTTTTCCGTCCGTTTTTAGTATAATAAATACACGGGAGTTTTCTGTTTATGGCGTTGCTGACAATCAAGGACTTACGACTGGCAAACTATACGGTTAACATGGAGATCGCAAGTGCGGAAGCGGTCGCTTTTTGGGCGCCCGATCGTAAACTGCTTGAGAAGTTTTTCGACATCCTTGCCGGCATAAACAAGAACCGTAACTCCTGTTTTTTTAACAGCGTAAACGTATTTGACAACAAGGAGTACTTCCACGCGCGGTTGTACTTTGATTACCGGAAAAAATACCTTTCGACCCTGAAACTTAATTATCTTGAGGAAAGGTTCCGCCAGAAATACAACCTCGCCTTCGATAAGGACGAATTCAAGCGGGTTTCCGAACTGCTGGATATCCGCGGCGAGACCGAGGTTACCAACATTTACCGATACACCAAGGTGGGAAACACCTTCGTCAATTTTGCGTTGACGCGCTCCCTCGACAAATCCATCATCATCATCAACAATCCGACGATCAACCTTTCGATCAAGGAAGATATCGAGCGCGTGACGACCGGCCTGACCGATAAAAACCGCTACGACATCATCATTCTCGGACCCGATAACCTGCCGGCGTTTGCGGGAAAGCTGGACAAAATCGTCTATTTTTCTAATTATCAGGACCAAGTCATAATCGCCGGGCCGGAGGACGAACTGATCGTTTCCCGGGAGTTGCCGGAAGATCCGGCGAAGGTCGTATATCACGACGCCGAAAAAACGATTTATGTTAATGATCTGCCGCGGGGGGAATTGCGGAAGCTGCAGAAGACGAAGCAGATATCGATTATCCCGGCGGTACGGATCGAAGAATACTTGTGAGGATGAGGGAATGAAGAACGGGAAGTTTTATCGGATCACCCATAATTATTATGCGCAACTGGCCGCGGCGGTCGTCTCGGCGCTGTTTTTGATCATGGCCGCGACGGTGTTGTTCGAGGACATCAACCTCGACAACACGATGCTCATATATAACATCTTCGGAACGCTGACGATGGTCGGCTTTATCTTCAGTTACAACCTGACGAAAAAGCACCTGCGCAGCGAACTGGAGGCCGGCGTGACGCGTAAGCGCGTTTACCGGAATTACCTAGTGAACACGTTCATCGTGCTCGCGGTTTCGTTGTTCATCGCGGCCTACTACATGTTCATATACAAGACCATCATCAAAAACACCTTGACGCTGCTTGAGATTTTCGATTTCCGGAAAATCGTGTTCTTACCCCTGATCTTCCTGCTGATATCCTTTAGCGGCTTCATCCTCGGCCTGATCCAGATGAGGAAGAGGTTTTCCTACACCTTATTCATCGCCGTCGTATGCGGCTTGGTGTTGATCATAATTTACCTGAGCATCACTTATTATATAAATATCATCCTGTTGGCGGCGGTCATCATGCTGATCGTCATCAATTATTTTTTGATTGCCAATTATCGTATATAGGAGATAGCGGAGCGTATTATGGACAGAAGAAAAATGAACAAGAAGAAGATCATTTTCGTGGCGGCGTTTATTGCCCTGCATATCATCAGTGGTTACCTGATAACATCCGATTTGATATTTCCGGACATAAACCCGTATCCCCGGACGTTTTTCATGATCATCAACAGCTTTTTTGGCGATTTCGGTTTCATCATGATGTTTCTGGGATTGGCGATCCTGATCTTTAGAACCGATTATAAACGGGCGAAGTTTTTGATGATCACGACGATCGTTTTTTGCATCACATACGTCGGCCTTTCGGTTTACGTATTCTATTACAAGACATTCTTTTCTTTTTACAATCTCCAGACCTTCGGCACGGGTGCCGGAGGCGAGGCGATGTTGTTCCTGCTGAAGGCGCTGCCGGGACTCTTGGTAAAGGCGAAGTACATCTTCCTGATTCCGGCGGCCATCATGATCACACTCTACATCCTGTTCTTTTTCCGGAACCGGAAAGTCGAAGAAGTCCGTCACGCCTCGGTCATTACCGGGTTGAACCGCGTGTATATCGGGATTTTGACGCTTGCCATCGGGTTGCTGATGATGGGCAACAGCCTCAGCGCCTATATCGTCGACGTCGACGAGACATGGTACGAGGAAAACGCCACCCCGATCTACGGCATCCAGTCGACGGGTTTGTTCAACTATTTTATTTATGATGCGTATTCGTTCTTGTTTACCGACGAGGTTTACCCCGAGGAAAAGAAAAGGGAAATCATCGAACGGCTGAAAGAGTTTGAGAATCGCGATCGGATCAGCCCGATCGACGGTAAACTCTACGGCGACAGCCCCTATGGCGGGATCTTCGCCGGGAAGAATCTGGTCTTGATCCAGATGGAGTCGGTCAACAACTTCGTGATCGGCCTGTCGATCGACATCAACGGCGAGCAGGTCGAGGTGACGCCTAACTTGAACCGCATCCTCGCCAATTCTGTCTACTTCAACCAGTACTATCATTCCGTCGGCATCGGAAACACTTCGGACGCGGAATTCACCGCCTTGATCGGGATCAACCCCGTCGGGAAGAACCTTACCGTCAGCAGTTATTTCAACGAAGGTTACGAGACGCTGCCGAAGCTGTTCCGCGAGAAAGGATACTCGTCGTTTTCGATGCACGCCAACAGCGGGGTCTTCTATGAACGGGGAAGGACCCATCCCGGAATGTACGGCTTTGATATCCATTACTCCACGGAAATCCTCGACATCCAACCCGATCAACTCCTCCACACCTTCCTCAACGACGCCGATATGTTCCGGCAGGTAGTTGACCACATGGCGGATAGAGTTGCCGACGGCCCGGTTTTCGCCTATCCGATCACGATTTCCAACCATACCCCCTATAACAAACCATTTGAAAGCGATGAGAACTGGTTCCCGGAAAAGGAAAACCTGTTTCCCAAGGACTTCAAACTCGTGAGCAGCCTCATCAGCAACACGCAGTATACAGGGTATCTGGAGCACGTCGCCTATACCGATTACGCCATCGGCGTTCTGTTCGAATGCCTTGAGGAAAAGGGTCTGACCGACGACACGATCGTTATCCTGTACGGCGACCACGGATGCGGGATCGACATCTTTGAAATGTTCAGCGAAAATCCGGAACTGTTCCATAACGAGATCAACGACGTTGCCATCGATACCGATAGCCAATTGGAAAGACGGCTGCTGCAGCGGCGTTTCCTGCAGAATATCCCCTTCATTATCTATGATCCCTCCGGGGAAATCATCAAGGAAGATGGCATCCTCCCCCCGCAGATCATCTCCAAGGTGCGCGGTACCAACTGCACGGCCCGGACGATTGCCAACCTTTTCGGACTGGACGCGAAGTATCATTTCGGCGTCGACGCCCTGTCGGACGCGGTGACCTTCGCTTATAGTCCGCGCAACCACGACATTTACGTCGACGGGATGATCATCTCCGGGCAGTCCGAGGATTTCTGCATCTTTGATGATGCTTACGCCGACATATACGACGAAGCAAAACGGAAGGAAATCATTGAGATCTTCCATGATTACAAGGATTTCAATGATAAGTTATTGAAATACAAAATTTTTCCCCTGGATGAAGAATGAACAAGGCCGATCACCATTTCGGCCTTTTCTTAAATACCAGGGCGTGTATACTTGCATTGTCTCGCTCATATAATTAAACATGGAAAAACACGTCTTCGCATCGGCTTTTGGAGATATCACCTATTACCGCGCCGGGACAGGAAAGTCTGTCGTTTTCCTGCATGGCTGGGGACAGGATTTTTCCAGTTTTGAAAGCGTCGCGGCGGAGCTGATCGCGGATCGGCACGTCGTGGGAATCGACTTGCCGGGATTCGGAGGCAGCGCGCTTCCGGAAACGGCGCTCTCAGTTCCTGAGTACGCGGCCGCGGTCAAGGAACTTCTGGACGCGCTCGGGATCGAAAAACCCATTATCGTTGCCCATTCCTTTGGCGGGCGGATCGCCTTAAGGCTTGGTGCCGATGGCGGCGCCGAAAAACTCATCCTGATCAGTTCGGCCGGTTTGAAGAAACGCGGGTTTTCCCATCGTTATCGCGTGGTTAAATATAAAATATTGAAGCGGATATATAAGTTGTTTTCCCCGAAAAAATACGAACGACTTCTCCTATCCTCCGGTTCCGCCGACTATCGGCGGGCGGGCGGCGTCATGCGGGATATCCTCGTGAAGGCGGTCAATTATGATGCCCGGAAGGACATGAGGAGGATTTCCTGCCCCGTGTATTTGTTCTGGGGGCTGCTGGATACGGAAACACCATACCGCGACGGCTTGCGCATGCGCAAGCTGATCCGCGGTTCCGTGCTGATGCCCTTTTATAACAGCGGTCATTTTTGCTTTCAACAGGAAGAGCGACGCTTCATCCGGATTCTGAAATCGTGCTTATAGAGGACGCTTATGGAAACCTTTAAAAACATCATCGAATACCTGTCATTATTATTCGGGGTGCTACTGGCGCTACAGGCGATCGTGCGCCTCGTCAACCTCTTCCAACAGGGCCATTATCATTTTTCCACGTTCATCCCGGTATGTAAATACCACTATTACCGGAACGGGCTGTTTTTAGTGCCGCTCGTCCCGGTGGTCATTTTCGCCGGGCACTGGCTTGCGCAGCTTTTTTACTTGCTTTACGCCCTGGCACTTTTGATATATTATGACCGATGCCGACCGATACTTAAGTTGAAGATAACTGCGCGCGTCCGGCGGCTGTTTGTAACGATGCTCATACTTTCGGCGGTGGTTGGGACGCTTTTGCATTACTCCCTGGCGCTTGCGCAACTCCACGCTTCGCTGGCGATTGCATATATCCTGCTGCCGGTCATCGTATTTGTTTCCGCCGCCGTCATTTTCCCGGTCGAGTGGGGCATCGCCCGCTATTACCAGGGAAAGGCGGAAAAGCGGCTGCGGCGGTATCATCCCGTCGTAATCGGCATCACCGGAAGTTATGGCAAGACCACCACGAAAAACATCCTTCTTTCCTTCCTGTCCGAGAAGGAAATGGTCCTGGCGACCGACAAGTCATACAACACACCCAACGGCATCGCCCTGAATATTAACGAGAAACTCTATCCGGAGTACGGGTATTTCATCGCGGAAATGGGTGCGAGCCATAAGGGAGACATCAAAAAACTTGTATCCTTCCTGAAACCGCGTTACGGGATCGTGACCGCCATCGGCCCACAGCATTTAAAAACCTTCAAGTCGGTGGATAGGATCGTTGCGGAAAAGACGACGCTGATCGATAGCCTACCCGCCGACGGGATCGGCATTATCAACGCCGACGACGAACGTCTTACCAATCATGAATATACGACTTCCGCCCGGATCGTTACCTTCGGCATCAATCGTCCTGCCGATTACCGGGCGATCAGGATCATATCCGATGATAAGGAATTACGTTTCACCGTCCGTTATCCGGTCGGCGAAACGGAAATCAAAACCGCGCTCATCGGTTATCACAACGTTTATAACATCCTCGCTTCCTTTGCCCTGGCGGTGGAACTGGGCATTCCCGTCGCCACGATCGTTTTTCAGGCGGAGCGCCTGGAACCGGTCAAAAACCGCTTAAGCGTTACGAAAGATGGTCGTTACACGATGATCGACGACGCCTATAACAGCAACCCGACCGGGTTTGAAAACGCCCTGGCGATCCTTGCCCGGGGCAGCAGGCCGCGGGTGATCATCACGCCGGGGATCGTCGAGACGGGTGAGCTCGAAAAGGAAATCAATTACGGTTTGGCTGAAAAGATCGCGAAGGTGTGCGACTACGCCGTCCTGATCGCTTCGCCAACGGGATCGATCATCAGGAAGGGATTCGAGGATCTGGGATTTGATAAGTTCTGCATGGTCAAAGACTTCAGGGAAGCGATCGCGCGCGTGAAGGAAAAATTTCCGGCCGCGACGATTCTTGTGGAAAACGATATCGCCGACATCTATAAAATATAAGGGGGATGATTATGATGCACGAGGGGGATATGGGTGAAAAGAAGAGTAGCCATCGTTTTCGGCGGTAATTCCGTCGAACATGAGATTTCGATCCTGTCGATGATCCAGGCAAGCCACGCCATCGACCGCGACCGTTACGAGGTCGTGCCCATCTACATTACCAAGGATGGCGAGTTCTGGGTCGGTCCCGGTTTTGACGATCTTGAAACCTTTAAAAAGCAGCGCATCCGGCATTACCGGGTCGCTCCGTACCGGAAGAAAGGGCGCCTGATGTTAAAAGGGCTACGACCGTTTTTGCCTTGGAAATATCGGAAACCGATCGACGTCGTCCTTCCGGTCGTGCATGGAAACAACGTCGAGGACGGCAGTCTGGCCGGCGTCTTCACCATCCTCAACGTCCCGTATGCCGGCAGCCAGATCCTTCCGGCCGCCTTGCTTCAGAACAAGCATTATTCGAAACTGTTTTTGGAACGGTCCGGCTTCACCGTCGTACCGTACCAGCACTTTCGGCTGAAGGACTATAAGAAAGACGTGTTCGCGGTTTTGGAAAAGAGTTCGGAACTGGGATATCCGCTGATCATCAAGCCGACATCGCTCGGCTCGAGCATTGGCATCAAGATCGCCGAAAACCGCGACCAGCTGATCAAAGCCCTGAATTACGTAAGTAAATACGACGATGAGATTATCGTCGAAAAGAAACTTGAGAATTTCCGCGAGTTGAACCAGGCGGTGCTCCGGGCGGGCGGCGAATACGTCCTGTCCGCGATCGAGGAAGTCAAAAGCGATTCCGCGTTTCTGAGTTTTTCCGCTAAGTATCTGCCGGGAGAATCACGGCGGGAAATCCCTGCCGTCCTGCCTCCGGAGATCGCCGAGAAGGTAAATACGGAAAGCGAAGCGATCGCCGCCATGTTTCAGGTGCGGGGCGTGGCGCGGATCGATTATCTTTATGACAACGATTCCGGCACGCTCTACGTGAATGAGATCAATACGATCCCCGGTTCGCTTGCCTTCTATCTGTTCGAGGAAAAGATCCCGTTCTCCGAACTGGTGGAAAGGATGCTTGAGCAGGCGCTTAGAGATAAGTACGACCAGGACCGGAAGACGACCTCCTTTCCTTCCAACGTCCTGTTTGCGGGAAACCGCCTGAAAAAATGATGGGTTTTCGCTGAAAACTCATTTTTTTATTTACGCGGAGGCCGGTTTACGTGAATAATTTAATTGAAGATAGAAAGCGATTATTGTATAATAATATAAATGAGGTTTGCCATGATCGAGCAAGTTATTGCTTTTTTTGAAAAACTCAATTTATCGCTTGACAATAAGAAGGTCGTAATCGCCGTGTCGACAGGCGTCGACTCGATGGTTTTGCTTGACGTTTTTTTGAAACTGCGGGAACGGTTCGGATTGGACGTTCACGTGGCGCACGTCAATCATCAAAGACGCGACCAGGCGAAAGAAGAAGAAAAATATATAAAAACCTTTTGTTTGCGTCATAATATTAAGTGCGATGTTCTTCATCTGGAAGCAAACGAAGGCGAAAACTTCCACGATTACGCGCATCGCGCCCGCTATGCGTTTTTCGACCGGATCATGAAGGAAACAAAAGCCGATTACCTGCTGCTCGGTCACCACGCCGATGACAACATGGAAACGGTGATCATGCGTATCATCCGCGGAAGCAACCTGAAAGGCTACGCGGGCATCGCGCCGGTCGTAAGCGGCGACGTTTATCTGATCGCGCGGCCGTTGGCGGCCGTTTCCAAAGCGGAAATCATCAAATACGCAGCGGCGGCGGAAATCAGATATTTTATCGACGAAAGTAATTTATCGGATGCCTACACCCGCAACCGTATCCGCCAGAACATCGTTCCAGCCCTGCGGGCGGAGGATGCCGATGTCGATAGGAAATTTACCGAATTTTCGGAATCGCTCGCGGCGGCGTGGGAGATCGTGGCCGAGCGGGTCAACGAGGTCATCGCCACGCTCGTCCGTATCGACGCCGGGAAAATCAGTTTTTCAGCTACGGGATTTGCCGAGCTGTCGGAATTCCTCCAGTACGAGGTGCTGTTTGCGATTCTGAAGGGATATTCGCTCAGCAAGAGTACCGTCGGCGAATTGATCAAGATCATCAGGTCGGAAAAGAAAAACATCAAGGTGTTCTTTAAAAGAATGTTTACGATCGTCAAGGAGTACGGGACCGTCAGCATCCATGACGGCGAGATCGTCAAACCCGTAATCGACCTGGTGATAAACGCGCCGGGAATGTATCGGATAAATGACAGTATGTCGGTAAATGTTCTGAAAATAAAGCATTTGGAGATGTTAAAAGCCAACGAAGTATGGTATAATATTGCTATGTTGCCGGTAAGGGTCCGGACCCGGAAACCGGGCGACAGGATCCTGTTGTCCGCCGGTTATAAAAAGGTCAAGGATTTGCTTATCGACAAGAAAATCGGCATCCTGGCCAGGGAAAAACTACTCGTTATAGAAAAAGACGGGGAAATCCTGGCGGTACCGGGAGTCGCTCGTAGCCGGATTTTACAACAAATCGAACCAAAAAACTTGCTAATAAGGGTGGAAACAAATGAAGGATGAATTTATCGAAGAAGTAGTTCTGACCTCAGAAGAAATTACGGATATATGCCGGAAACTCGGCCGGGAACTGACCGAGGCGTATCGCGATAAAAAACCGATCTTCGTCGGCCTGCTCAAAGGAAGCATTCCTTTCCTGGCGGAGCTGATCAAACACGTCAAATGCGAGATTGAGATTGACTTCATTCAGGCCAACAGCTACAGCGGCGTCAAATCCCAGGGCGCGGTGATGATCCTCAAGGACCTGCTCACGCCGGTCAAGGACCGTCACATCGTCATCGTCGAGGACATCATCGACACCGGTCTAACGATCCAGGAAGTCATGAACCTCTTCCAGGATCGTGGCGCCAAGAGCATCGAAATCGTCACGCTTTTGGACAAGCCGGCCGGGCGAACGGTCGCCACCGTTACCCCCAAATACATTGGCAAATCCATTCCCAACAAATTCGTCGTCGGGTTTGGCCTGGATTATAACGAACTTTACCGCAACCTGGATTATGTCGGCGTCCTCAAAGAAGCCGTCTACAAGAAATAAGGAGGATTTTAATGTCACAAGGACCACAACAGATAAAGCCGAAGGGATTAAGAAAAGCCGATATCGGTCTGATCATCGTCATCATTTTACTGATAATCGGCGTGTTTATATTTGTGCGTAATTCATCGGCCAAGCCGGACAAACTTACCTATAACGATTTCCGGCAATACGCCATCGAAGGCCGAATCGAAAACGCAACCATCACCCCGCTCGGCGGCGATAACGTCGGCTATGTCAACATCGCCGGCGAATACCGAAACACCGAAGGCAAAAAGGCCCGCTATACGGTGATGATTTCCGAGAACTCGCTCGATAACGAGATTCTGCCGGTCTTTATCCAAAAAAACGTCACCGTTGATTACAAGAAAATGACTTCGGTCGACTGGTTCTCGATCATCGTCCTCATCGTCATGCCAGTTCTGCTGGTCGTTGGGATGATCATATTCTTTGTCCGGAACGCCGGCGGAGCCGCCGGGACCAACCGGGCGTTTGAATTCGGGCGAAGCCGCGCCCGGCTCGCCCGCCACACGCGAACGACGTTCAAGGACGTCGCCGGGCTGGACGAGGAAAAACAGGAACTGGAAGAAGTCATCGACTTTTTGAAATACCCGAAGAAATACTTTGAAATCGGCGCCCGGATTCCCAAGGGAATACTCTTGGTTGGACCTCCGGGAACCGGTAAGACCTTGCTTGCCCGGGCGGCCGCCGGCGAGGCGAAAGTCCCGTTCTATTCGATATCGGGAAGCGAATTCGTTGAAATGTTCGTCGGCGTCGGCGCGAGCCGCGTCCGCGACATGTTCCGTCAGGCGAAACAGAATCCCCCCTGCATCGTGTTCATCGACGAGCTCGACGCCGTCGGCCGGCAAAGAGGTACCGGCCTGGGCGGCGGTCATGACGAACGCGAGCAGACCCTGAACCAGTTGCTTGTCGAGATGGACGGGTTCCAGGAAAACTCCGGCGTCATCGTCATGGCCGCGACCAACCGCGTCGACGTCCTCGACCCGGCATTGCTTCGTCCTGGCCGTTTCGACCGGCAGATCCGGATCTCCAATCCCGACGTCAAAGGCCGGACGGAGATCCTCAAGGTACATGCCCGGAATAAGAAACTGTCCGCGAAAGTCAATCTCGAGGACGTGGCCAAACGGACGCCCGGATTCTCCGGCGCCGATTTGGAAAACCTCCTGAACGAGGCCGCGCTGCTCGCAGCGCGCGAAGGCCGGAAGGAAATCAAGATATACGACATCGATGAGGCCGTCGACCGCGTCCTGATGGGCCCGGCGAAACGCAGCCGGAAATACTCGGAATTTGAAAAGCGGATCGTGGCCTATCACGAGGCCGGGCACGCCGTGATCGGCGTCAAACTTGACAACGCCGAGATCGTGCAGAAAGTGACGATTGTTCCGCGCGGCGATTACGGCGGATATAACCTGATGACGCCGGAAGAGGAACACTTCCTGCGCACGAAGTCGGGATTGCTCGACACGATCGTTGGTCTGCTGGCCGGACGGGTATCAGAAGAACTGATCTTTAACGAGATGACGACCGGCGCCCACAGCGACTTCCAGAAAGCGACGATGATCGCCAGGGCGATGGTCACTGAATACGGAATGAGCAAACTCGGTCCGATCCAGTACGAGCGCGCCGCCGACCAGGTCTTCCTGGGCCGCGATTACATGAAGGACAAGAACTTCTCCGACCAGGTGGCGCTGGAAATCGACCAGGCGATCAGGGAGATCATCGACGAATGTTACGAGAAGGCGAAAAAGATCCTTCTTGACAACAAGGACCTTTTAAAATTGATCGCCGAGCATTTGATCGAGATCGAGACCCTGACCAAGGAAGACATCTACGAACTGGTCAACACCGGCCAACTGGCCTGGTGGGAAAAGAAAAAGGCGAAGGAAGAAGCCGAGCGAATCGCGAAGGAGAAGGAAGAAGAACTTCAGGAAATCTATCGCAAGCAGCTCGAAGCGATGCAGAACGCGAAGAATAAACCGGACAAACCGGAAGGCGAGGACGATGAGGCTCGATAAGTTCTTAAAAATATCGCGCATCATCAAACGCCGGACCGTCGCCAAGGAGGCGAGCGCGTCCGAAAAGATCCTCGTCAATTCGCGGGTCGCCAAACCCGGCACCCAATTGAAAGTCGGCGACGTGATCGAGATCAACTATTACCAGAAAAAACTGATGATCAAGGTCAAGTCGCTGGACGGTTCCGGGAAAAAAGACGAGTCAAAGGAAATGTATGAAATAATCGAAATGAAAACCACGTGAGTTAGTCACGTGGTTTTTTGCTTTCCGGCCGCGAATAAATATGAATTCTTGGTTATGGAATTAAAATATTCGGGGAATAATATACAAGGAAAACAAAGAAAGGATGATTGTGTATGGAACGAACGTTCTTAGGCTTGATAATAAAGATACTGGCGACGTTTATCGCCTCGTGGATCGCATTCGGATTAATCAACGATAACACCCTTTTATGGGTTTTCATCGTCGCGATCACGGTTGCGATCATCAACTACCTGGTGGGAGACTTATTGATATTGCCTCGGTACGGCAATATGTCCGCCACGGTGGCCGACGCGATATTCGCGGTGATAATCGCCTATGTCATCGACCTTCTGACCGTGCGGTTTTACATGACATGGGTCAGCGGATTGGTGTTCCTGATCACCATCGCCGTGTTCGAGTACTTCTTGCATAGGTTTATTACCGTCAGGTCCCGCACCGCAGCATAAACAAACCAAGCGGTCATAATATGAAGCCGTGCAGTGGAATCCCGATCAAGGGGTTTCACTTTTTCTTTATGCCGGGGTTGGAAGTTGTTTACCCTTTGCTTGTCCGGCGCTAATGTGTTATAATTATTTCGGTGATTTTCATGAAAACACGCGCTCGCAAATTTCTGATCGTACTCCTGACGGTCATATCGATTCTCGTTGTTTTCTGGACGACGATCGCTATAATTCCGCCAAAAAAGGCAATCGCGGATAATCCATTCGTCGTCGGAAAAGGCGAACGGCCGTTGATCGCCGCGCACCGCGGCGGGAAAAACCTTAATCCCGAAAACACGATGCTTGCGTTTGAATACGCGGTAAATGAGTGTCATGTCGATATCCTGGAACTGGACCTCTGCATGACCATGGACGGCCACCTGGTCGCAATCCACGACTTCATTATCAACGACTGCAGCGACGTCGAGCAGGTCATGGGATCAGGACGCGATTATTGGATATCGGATTTAACCCTGGAAGAATTATCGCGATTTAATTTCGGGGCGAAATTCACGGACCGTTCCGGAAACCAGCCGTACGCGAACCTGGTTTCGCCCACGGATGAGAACCGGGAAGAGATAATTCGCACCGCCAAACTTAATATCGTCACCATCGACGCGATCTTCGATGCCTTTTATGAAACCGGATTATTATTCATAGTCGAGATCAAAGACGACGGCACTCGGGGGAAACAGGCGGCCGACATCCTTCATGCGCTTTTGACCGATGAAGAGCGCTATCCCGGCGGGGATCTCCTGCATCGGGTCGTCATCGGCACCTTTCACGATACGATTGAGAAGTATTTGCGAGAAAAATATCCTGATATCATGCGGGGAGCGAGTGTCGGCGAGGCCGCGGGATTCATCCTGACGCAGATGTTCGGGGTCAACCTGTTCGATAATTCCAGCTTCGTCTGCCTCCAGATCCCGACTTCATATGAGGTGTCCGGGATCAAGCTTGACCTGATGCGAAAGACTTACATCAAACGCGCCCACCGACGTAACATCGCCGTCCAGTACTGGACGATCAACGATGAGGAAACGATGCGAAAACTGATCGCGGCGGGGGCGGACGCGATCATGACCGACGATCCCGACGTCCTCTATCAGGTTCTGGTTGATATGGGATACAGCTTTGATTGAAACAGAAGAGAGGGAAACATAGATGAAAAAAATCAAAATCGCTATTATTGGCGCCGGGAGCACCTATACCCCGGAATTGATCGAGGGCATCATCAACAAGAAGGATGACCTGCCTGTCGGTAGCGTCGATTTGATGGATATCGATGACCGTAAGCTCGAAATCGTCGGCGGCCTCGCGCAAAGAATGATCAAGGCGGCCGGACTGCCGTGCGAAACGCGGCTTACGAAATCTTTGGATGAGGCGCTGACAGGTGCTGATTTCGTGCTTTGCCAGATCAGGGTCGGGAAACTTCCCGCCCGAGTATTGGACGAGAAGATCCCCTTGAAATACGATTTGATCGGTCAGGAGACCAACGGCATCGGCGGCTTTTTTAAGGGCATGCGGACGATACCGGTGTTACTGGAGATAGCGGAGCGGATACAAAAACTTTGTCCCGACGCCTGGCTGATCAACTTCACGAATCCGGCGGGCATGGTCACCGAGGCGCTTTTGAACCATTCCGCCGTGAAGGCGATCGGCGTGTGTAACGTTCCGATCAATATGATCGACAGCGTTAAGAAACGCCTGAATCTTGAAGAAGCCGAGATTGATTACGTCGGCCTCAACCACCTAAGCTGGATCACTTCGATCCGCGCCAACGGCAAGGATTATGTCGACGAGGCGATCAGGCAGGGCATCAACAGCCAGGCGATGCAAAACATCCCGGCCCGGGGCTTCACGCCGGAGCTGATCAAGACGGTCGGCGCCATCCCCTCCTCGTATCTGGAGTATTACTATTACAAGGATTCGAAACTCGCAAAGTTGAAAGAAGCGGAAAAATGCCGGGGCGAGGTCTGCATCGACATCGAAGAACAGCTTTTGCAGATATATGCGGACAGCGAACTCCACGTCAAACCGGAACTTCTAAGCAAGCGGGGCGGGGCCCGTTATTCCGAAGTCGCATTGAATCTCGTGGATTCGATATATAATGACAAGCGCAACGTCCAGGTCGTAAACATCCTCAACAAAGGCGCCCTTGATTTCATGGCGGACGACGACGTCGTCGAGATCCCGGCCGTCATCGGCAAAAACGGACCCGAACCGGTGAAAATCAATGTTGACAACGACCATATCAAGGAATTGATGCACCTGATCAAAAGCTATGAAAAGCACGCCGTCCGGGCTGCGATCAATGGCGACGAGGACGAAGCGATGCTGGCGCTGATGATCAATCCTCTGGTCGCCGATTATAACAAGGCATATTCCTGCTTCCAGGAACTGAAAACGGCGCATAAGCGCTACCTGCCGCAGTTTTTTAAAGGGTGAGATCATGGAAAAACTGATAATGGGCGTGGACGGCGGTAATTCAAAGACCGATTACTTCCTTTTTACTGACAAGGGGACCTTCGTCGATTATTACCGGGGACCGACCTGCAGCCACGAGCAATTCAAGGACGGCTACGAGGGCGCTTACCGGGCGATGAAAGACGGAGTGTCCAAACTCCTGGATAAGCACGGTTTAAAACCCGCGAACATTGCGGCCGCCGCGTTCGGACTGGCCGGGGTCGATACCCCGAACCAAAAGGCAAACATCGAAAAGATCGTATCGGAACTGGGTTTTTCCCGTTTCCAGGTCGTGAATGATTCCTTCCTTGGCATCAAGGCGATCACCGAAAAAGGTTACGGCGTCTGTTCGATCAATGGCACCGGGACTTCGTGCGGCGCCATCGACCGCCATGGAAACTGCCTGCAGGTCGGCGGGATCGGCTGGATCGTCGGCGACGACGCCGGCGGCGGATACATCGCCCGGCTGGCGGTCCGCAGCGCCTATCTTTCGGCATACCGGATGGGCAAGCCGACCTCGTTAACGGAAATAGTGATGAACCAACTGGGCATCACTGATAAATATTACCTGATGGAAGCGATCAGCGAAGCCGCCCTCAAACGGCGGATCGACTATACAGGCCTGACGCTTGCCGTGTTCGCGGAAGCGGAAAAAGGCGACGCCGTCGCCCGGGATATATTACAGTCGGTCGGGGTCAGCTGCGCCCAGGCCGTAGCCGGGGCGATCATGAACATGGATTTCGACGAGCCGGTCGAAGTCGTATTGGCCGGAAGCGTCTGGGTCAAGGGAGCCTCCCCGATCATGATCAAGGCGTTTTCCGATGAGATCGCAAGACACGTAAACAAGCAATTCCGCATCCTGACGTTACAAGTTCCGCCGGCCACCGGCGCCGTCATCTGGGCGCTGGAACTGGCGGGCGGCGTTTTCCCCGATTACGAAAAGCGCCGGCAGATTATCGAAACGGTAAGCGCGCACCTGGAGGCGGAGGCATGAGGGTGGTGCTCGCCTCGCAATCGCCGCGCCGCCGCGAATTGATGAAAACGCTGGGATTTGATTTCCTGGTCGACGCGGCTGACATCGACGAGGAGACCGCGGAATATCAAAACCCGAAATCCTATGTCCGGGAAACCGCGCTCAGGAAGGCTCGGGCGGTCACGCCTAAGCATCCCGGTTGCGTGATCGTGGCGGCGGATACGATCGTCGTCATCGACGACCGCGTCCTCGGCAAGCCCCATGATGAAGCCGAGGCGGAAACAATGCTTTCGCTTTTAAGCGGCCGGAGTCATGATGTTTACACGGGCATCGCCATCATTTATGAAAACAAATGCCGGACATTTGTCGAAAAGACCAGGGTTTTCGTCGCGCCGCTGGCGTCGGAGGAAATAAAGGACTATGTTTCGACCGGGGAACCGCTTGATAAGGCCGGAGCTTACGGCATCCAGGGCGCCTTCGGCAAGTTCATCCGCCGCATCGAAGGCGATTACTTCAACGTCGTGGGTTTACCGGTATGCAGGCTGTATCATGAGATGAAAAAAATCATGGCAATAATGCCATGACAAGTCTTAAGCAGAAAATAAAACTGCCTTTCAGCAACTCTGAAAGGCAGTATTTTTTTATACCAGATAACCGATGATCAGGCGGATCGTGTTGTTTACGCCGTCCAGATGGGTCCTTTCCATTCCGTGCGAGGCGCTGACGCCGGGACCGATGAGCGCGCCCCGAATGTTGTTTCCGCTGCTTAGGGCCGCCGAGACATCGGAACCGTAATAGGGATAAATATCAAGGGCGTAGTTCAGTTTCAGTTCCTTGGCCTTGTTGACGAGGTTGTTGGTGATGTCGAAGTCGTAGGGGCTGTAACTGTCCTTCGCGCAAATCGAGACGTCGTACTCGGTGCAGGCAAGATCGTCGCCAACGCAGCCCATGTCGACGGCGATCAGCTCGTCTACTTCGGGAATGGCGGCGGCGCCGTGACCGACCTCCTCGTAGGTCGTGATGATGATCTTCACGTTGCTTCGCAATTCCAATTTCTTTTCGAGGATCTCATCGATAACTGAGAAGAGAATGGCGACGCTGATCTTATCATCGAGGAAGCGCGACTTGATAAACCCGCTTTCCGTGATCACCGTTTTCGGCTCGACGGAAACGAAGTCGCCCGGGGCGATGCCCAGTTTCAGCACGTCTTCCTTGTTCTTCACTTTCTCGTCAAGGCGGATGTGCATGTTCTCCTCGGTGCGTTCAAGCGTTCTGGCGTTTTTGTACACGTGTGAGGAGGGACTGTTGGCAAGGAATGTCCCGGTGAAGGTCTTTCCAGCGCGGGTCAGGACGTAACAATACTCGCCGTCATAAGTCGGAAGCAGCGGGCCGCCGATGACGGTGAATTTCAGGGTGCCGTTGCCATTGATGCTTTTGATCATCGCTCCCAGGGTGTCGACGTGTGCGCACAAACCGATCGTGTAGTCGCTTTTGCCGGGGAGTTCAATGACCAGGTTCCCCTTCGGCGAAAAATGATGTTTCAGGGCGCGTTTTTCGCATTCTTCTCCAAGAAACTTCATGACGTTCTTCGTGTAGCCGCTGGGACTCGGGATCGAAAGCAGCTTGCGGGCAAACTCCAAAGTCTTCATTGTAAATTCTCCTTTATGTTCTCCAATTCTTCTTTATCGAAATGATAGACGGAACGGCAGTAATGGCAGACGACCTCGGCCTTGCCGTCCTGTTCGATGATCTCCGTGATTTCCACCTTGCCGAGGGTGGCGATGCCGCGGGCGAACGATTCTTTGCTGCAGGGGCATTTGAATGCGACCGGCATCGTTTCGAGGATCTCGTAATTTCCGGGGAACAGTTCTTCAAGCAGATCCTCGAGCCGCTCGTGCCGAAGCAGGAGGTTCGACATGTCCCCGAGCGCCTTTTCCTGGTTCTCGATGAGGACGATGTCGTCTTCCGTCGCGCCCGGCATCAGCTGGATGATGATCCCGCCGCAGATCTCGGCGGTATTGTCCTCCTTGATCGTGACGCCGAGGCTGATGAGGGACGGCGTCTGCTCGCTTTCCATGAAGTAATGCGTGAAGTCCTTCGCAAGGCTTCCGGTCTGCAGGGGGACGGTCGAGATATACATTTCCTTGAGTTTCAAATCCTTGATCACGTCGATATAGCCGTTATAACCGATCGTCGTCACGTCGTCGAGTTTTCCGGCGCGGCTGAAATGGATGTGCGGGTTGCTCACATAACCGCGGACTTCGCCGTGGGCGTTGCCGTCGGCGATGATCTGACCGATCGGGCCGTTGCCGTCGATTTTGACGGTCAGCGCCTCGTGGTCTTTCAGCATCGCCCCCATCAACAACGTGATGGTCAGCGTCTTTCCCATGACCGAAGCCGCGCTCGGCCATAAGTCATGTATCTCAATCGCCTTATTACAAATATCGGTCGTACGCGTCAGGTAAACGCGGATGTTTCCGTCATTGACCAATGCTTTCAACAGATAGTCCATATTTCTAACCTCGGGTAATATTATAACACATTTCGCGGGAAACGATAACTATTTGTTTTGATATTCTTGTTCACATTCGCGCGTTTTTATGATACAATATACATAATAAAAAAGGTGGTAACATGGATAGAGTTGTGGTAAAAAGCAAGTACGACGAAAAAATGCACCGGAAGTTCTTTTTGTTTCATATGTTCCGGAAATCATTCTCGGTTTATTTCCTTTTCGTCGCCATGATCCTGGCGTTTTACCTCGCGATCAGGACGAGCTGGAACGCCGCCGAGATGAAGGCGATAAATGTCTACATTGCCTGGGGTTTCGCGATGCTGGTGCTCGGAATGGTTCCAACATTCACGTTCGGCCGAATCAACGCCATCATCCGCGAGAACCGGAAACAGCGCGGCGAACGGATCGAGATCATCGAAATCACCAAGGCTAAGATCGTCCGCTTCATCGAAGGCCTGGAAGGAAAGGCCGTTCTGGGCTGGGAGCATTTCGAAAGCGTCTACGAACTGAAGAACTGCTTTTACCTGTATATCGACAAGGACCGGGGATTGATTGTCAAGAAGGACGATATCGTCGAAGGCTCGCCGGAAATCCTTCGCAAACTTGCTCAGAACAACCTCAAGCCCAACCGGCGCGGTAAAGTGAAATTCAAGAAACTGTACAAGGATGAAAAATGATCAACCACGGTGACTATCGCGCCTACCTGGCGCAAAACGACGATTTTCTGAGGATGCTTAAGGATCGGAAGATCCAGGTATATGACCGGCTTCACGATATCATCGTCGTACTGGATCATATCAGCGCGCGGGCGGAACGCGGCGAGAAAATCGAAGAGGAGCTGCACGTGATCTTCGAAGTCGGTTTTTCCTTCCTGCACGAGCAGATCGAGGAAACCAAGACATACTATGAGAAGTTCTTTCAAAGGGACACCGCAACCTTTAAGCAATACGACGCGCTCGTCAATTACCTGCTCCACTTAAGCGACCTTGAGGACACGCTGAAGGACAGGAATCTGTACCGGGCGGAAACAAGGGCCGCCATTTCGGAAGTCGTCGGAAAAATCGAGGACGTCATCCGCGAAAAAAAACCCGTCATCCCGGAGATGTTCGACGAGTACAACATCCTGCTCGAAGGTTATGTCCCGGTGGGGACGCTTACGACCGTGGAGATCTTCGCCCTTATCGGCGAGGAACTGAACCTGTGATCAACAAAAAGGGCTGTCAGGGATTCTGTTGTTTGGTAACAGGATTATGACAGCCCTTGTTTTCATATGTTCACGAAAGCTTATTTTTTTATCCGCATGTGCGGGAAGAGGATGATGTCCCGGATGGAATCGACGTTGGCGAGCAACATCGCGAAACGGTCGATGCCGATGCCCAGTCCCCCGGTCGGCGGCATCCCATACTCCAGCGCCTCGACGAAATCGACGTCCATCTCGTTCGCCTCCTCGTTGCCCAGATCCCTTTCCTTAAGCTGGCGTTCGAAACGTTCCCGCTGGTCAATGGGGTCGTTCAACTCGGAGAACGCGTTGGCGTATTCTCTCTTGATGATGAAGAGTTCGAAGCGTTCGGTAAAGCGCGGGTCCTTCGATTTCTTCGCCAGGGGGCTGATTTCGATCGGATGACCGTAGACGAACGTCGGTTCGATGATCGTATCCTCGACGTAGTTTTCGAAAAAGAGGTTGACGACGTGCCCGTAGGTGTTCTGGTGCTTTTTCAGTTCGATGTTGTGGGCGCGGGCCAGTTCCAAAGCCTCGGCGTCCGATTTCACCGCATAGAAGTCGATCCCCGTCATTTCCCTGATGGCGTCGACGATATGGACGCGCCGGAAATTCTTCGACAGGTCGATGGTGTAGCCCTGATACTCGATGACGCATGTGCCAAGGACTTCGTTCGCGACGAAGCGGACGCAATCCTCGACGAGGTTCATGATCCCTGCCATGTCCGAATATGCCAGGTACGCCTCGACGGAAGTGAATTCCGGGTTATGGGCGGAGTCCATGCCTTCGTTGCGGAAGAGACGGCCGATCTCATATACCGCCTCCATCCCGCCGACGATGAGGCGTTTCAGATGGAGTTCGGTGGCGATACGCAGGTAAAAGTCCATGTCGAGGGCATTATGGTGGGTGGTGAAGGGACGGGCGTTCCCGCCGCCGAAGACCGCCTGCAGAATCGGCGTTTCCACTTCAACGAAGCCCTTACCGTCAAAGTATTTCTGGAAAGCGCGGATGATCCGGGGGCGCAGGAACGCGACCCGGCGGGCGTCTTCGTTGACGATCAGGTCGAGGTAGCGCCTTCTGCGGGCTTCCTCGACGTCCTGCAGGCCATGGTATTTTTCCGGCAGGGGCCGGAGGGCCTTCGTCAGGTGGGTGAGTTTCGTCGCCTTGACGGTTATCTCGCCGGTATTGGTCCGGATGACCACGCCCTCGGCGCCGACGATATCGCCAAGGTCGCTTTTCAGGAACAAGTCGTATTCCAGTTCGCTTAAATGATCGCTCCGGCAGTAAATCTGGATTTGTCCGTAGCGGTCCTGCAGGTGCATGAAACCGGCTTTGCCTTTGACACGCTTGGTCATGATCCGCCCGGCCACGATCGCCGGATAGTTCAGTTCCTCCAACTCTTCCTTGGTGTGGTTTTCGAACTTCGTTTTCAGTTCCTGCGAGTTGGTGGTGCGGTGGAAGGCGCCGCCGAAAGGATCAATCCCCTTTTCCCTTAAGTCATTCATCTTCTGTCGTCTGACCAGTTCTTGATCCGTTAAGTTATTGTTCATGCCAACAAATCCTTTCCATGATATTATTATGTATTATAACATAAACCGGGGAAAAAACAAAGGCAAAATTCAGTCCTCGATGTATTTTTTCAGGATGTCGGTCACCAATAAATACCCTTCGTTGGTAAGGTGGAGACCGTCGATCGTATATTCCGGTTTTAACAATCCCTTGTCGTTTTTCAGGGCACCGTTGATGTCGATGTAGGTAATGCCGGAAGCGCCGGCGTATTCGCTAAGTAACGCGTTGATACGATCGATTTTTTTGTTTTTTCGCGGAAAGGTTATCATTTTTCCGGAAAAACTGATCTTCGGGTTTACCGGGTACAAGGAAATAAGATAGATTTCCGCTTCCGGCAGGCGTTCCCTCAGCGTCGCTATGATCCGTTTGATGTTGGTGACGATGTAATCGACGGCGCGGCGATGGTGGAAGTCGTTGGTGCCGATTTGCAGGAACACCTTGCGCGGCGCCAGGGAGATGACGTTCTCTTCCAGCCGACGCAACACCCCTTCGGTGGTGTCGCTGGCGATGCCGCGGTTGTAAACATGGCGGTTGTGGAAAAACTCCTGGACCTGGTAGAATTCCGTCAGCGAGTCGCCGAGGAATACGATGCCGTTTTTATCGGCGATGGCGTTAAATTCCCGGTACTGTCTGATCTTTTCATCGATGCTCTTTCTTAAAAGGTTCCTGATCGCGATGAAGAGCGAAACGGCCGTCACTAGGTTGATCAGGAGAAATGCCAGATTTACGATTAATAACACGTCGTTCATAGTGCGCGTCTCCTTAGACAGTATTATACCATATTTTTCTCATGACAATATATAAATTGACTTTTTGCTGGTTATCCTTTATAATAATATTTGATGAAAGCGATAACTTATCATGGTTTGAAATTGGAATACTGGCACTGGTTAATCGCCGTCGGCGTTTTCCTTTTTTTATATTTGCTCGCTGATTTTGTGATCGAACAGATACGAAAAAAGAAGATTACCGCGTTTCTTTCGGGGTTTTGCGCCAAAAACGGCTACGAACTGTCCGTCGCCAGAGGGAAAGCATATGATTACGCGATCGCGACCGGCACGCGGACCCTCTTTATCAAAACGACCTGCGTCCCGCCCCACGCCGCCATCACCATCAATAGTAAGGACACATGGAGCCTGACCTACGGCGGACCACGGGGAAAGCAGCGCGGTTACGCCCGGCAGCGGTATCTGACCGAACTGGTCGCATTTCTGCGCGGGGATTTCCCAGGCGTGAGGGTCGTGTTGATCTATCCGACCGTGGACAAAGTGCAAAGGTATCTGAACGAAAGCGAGATCGCGATTCTCAATCATAAACAGGCAGCCCACGGAATCCGCTTCATCACCTTTGTGGACTGGGAGAGCCACTTCCCGGATTTGCTATAATAATTGATTTTTCTCGGGCATATAATCTAGGGAGGTGGATTATATGAATCAGGAAATCGTGAGCCAGGACATCGTCCTTAAGAACCGTACGGATCTACAGATAACCGGCGTGAAGAAGATCGAAAGTCTCAACAACGCGGAATTCCGTCTTGACACGGCGCTTGGGAAGATGGTCGTTCGCGGCTCTGATCTGGAAATGAAACATCTTGACATCGAAAAGGAGATCCTGTTTATTACCGGCAAGGTATACCTGCTTGAATACCTGTCGAAAGACCACACGGCGAAAAGCAAAGGGTTTTTGGCCAAATTGTTTCGATGATCACGTTTAAAGATCAGCTCGCGCTCGCCGTTTATTTCACCTTGTTCGGGATCTTTCTTTCCGTAACGTACGATATCCTCCATTTCTATCTGAAACGATGGAAAGCAAAAGCGGCGGTCGGATATGTCATCCAGGCGCTCTACTGGCTTGGAATGACGCTTACGGTCTGCCTGTTCGCCTATCGCGTCAGCGACGGGGCGGTATCGATCTACACGTTTTTGTTCTTCTTTATCGGCGTCCTGGTGTACCGCGGCCTTCTCCGCCTCGGCCTTCATAAGGATCTGGACCGGTTTACCCGCGTCTTCGCGCGGACCTACGGGTTTTTGAAAAAGTGGTTGCGCGAACTATTGTTCGCCCCGGAAATGGCGTCGTTGCTGGCGCGGGCAAGACAAGCCGTAAAGCACAAACTCACGAAACAGAAACCGAAAGAGGAACAGGAATCGCAATAACTACCAGCAGAGGTGGCATATATGAAAAAGGTATTTTTGATAGCGCTGCTTTTGATCTTGCCCTTGACCGTCGGCTGTAACGGCGATCACGAGAATGTCGACATCTATACGAGCATTTATCCGGTCGAATTCCTGGTAAAGGAAATCGTCGGCAACACCTACAAGGTCAAATCCGTTTACCCGCGCGGGAAAAACGTCCACGATTACGAGGTTTCACCCTCGCGGATCATCAGCCTCTCCAAGAGTAAGATCGTGTTCTATATCGGACTTGGTCTGGAACCGGTGATCGAACAGTCGAAAGACACGGTGCTAGCCAACGTGCCGACCGTGCGGTTGTCGGACGACCTGTCGCTGATCGAGATCAACAGCGAACATTATCATGATCACCCCTCACACGAACACGAGGGGAGCGTGTTCTACGATCCCCATGTCTGGCTTGATCCGATCAACATGCAGATCATGGCGGAAACAATCCTGGAAAACGTCATCGAACATCTGGAGGTCGACTCTGCCAACGCCATCATTCTGACGGAAAATTGCAACCAATTGAAGGCCAAACTGAAGGCGCTTGATGACGAGTTCAAAGAGATATTAAGCGATAAAAACATCGCGAGCAAAACGATCATGGTCGACCACGACGCGTACGCGTACTGGCAGCCGCGTTACGGCATCAACCGAATCAAACTGCGCAATGACAACGAAAGCACCGACATCTCTCCGAGCGAGATGAACGAAAAAATAAACCAGGCCCGGCAGTTGGGAATCAAGCATATCTGTCTTACGAAAAACGAGATGGAATCGCCGATCGTCGACGCTTACCTGTCGGCGCTCGGACTTGATAACAAGGCCAAACGGTATTTGCATCACCTGGGGACGATCACCGCCCAGGAAGAGAAGGATGGGGACTATTTCTCGATCATGAGATATAATTTTGCGATAGTGGCGGAAGTGTTGCCGAAGAGGAATCAATAACGGCATAGTTAAAGTAAAGGGTTGGGAAGAATG
>DGDS01000042.1:32043-83092 GCA_002385575.1 Caryophanales bacterium UBA3946
AATGAAGAAGATACTGATAATTATCGCGTTTTTTTGCCTACTTGTCATAAGCAGCGCCTGTACTCCGGACAATGACGACAACGATGGCGACGATCCCATCGTCCCCACGCTTTCCGTTTCTTCCGAACGGTTAAGCATAAACATCGGCGAAACGGGAAAAATAGATGCATCCATCAGCGGCACGACCGAGATGGTCACCATGCTTTTTACTTCGCTTGATACCGCCGTGGCGACAGTCGATGCGACCGGACTGGTCACCGCCGTAAGCGAGGGCGAGACCGTGATCGAAGTTACGATCAGCGAATACCCGGACGTGAAAACGACGGTCACGGTAACCGTCATCGATGCGGAAAAGGAAGCGGAACAAGAAGCGCAGGAGATCATCGCTGCGACCATCGCGGAACTGGATGCGATGATTCCTGCCACGCTGAGCGGAAATGTTGAGTTGCCCCGGTTCATGCGGGGCTATTCCATCCAGTTGACATGGACAAGCTCCAAACCGTCGGCGGTATCGACGACCGGTTTGGTAATCAGAAGGAAAACGGACCAAAGCGTCCAATTGCAAGCGGTATTGAAACACATGAAAACAGGAATCGAAGGAGCGTTCACAAAAACCGTGACAGTGGAAAAATACGAACTAAGGAATCTTGCCGGCAAAAAACCGGTTTTCGCCTATTATTATCAGGGAAGCACCTTAAGCGACGATGATCTTGATAAGATCGATGTGATCAATTATTCGTTCGGATATATATTAAACAACCAGTTAAGCCTGACGCACCTGACAAACCTGGCCAACCTCGTGAACAAGGCCCACAGCAAGGGCGTCCGGTTCGTGATCTCGGTCGGCGGCTGGGGAGCGTCGGGATTCAGCCCGATGGCCGCGAACCCGGAAAACCGGGCGAAGTTCGTGCAGTCGGTCGTCAAGGCGATGAACGATTACGCGCTTGACGGGATCGACCTTGACTGGGAATACCCAACCCGGCCGATCGGTTCGGATCCGGGGCTGCCCGCGGACAAGGTCAACTTCACCTATTTGGTGAAGGAACTGCGGGAGGCGTTGGACGCGGTCGATCAGGAGTATCTGTTGACGGCGGCCTTCCCGGCCGGAAGCTGGGGCGCCAACAACTATTACGAGATAAACAAAATCAACGACTGTCTGGATTATTTCCATCTGATGACATACGACATGATCAGTTACGACAATCCGTCGCGGACCTCCCATCACACCAATCTTTATGCCTCGCAGTATGCCTCAAGTTCGACGGCAAGCGCCGATTCCGCGGTCAAGGCGTATGTGGCGGCTGGTGCCGACAAAAGCAAGATCACGATCGGCGGCGCTTTCTACGGCCATATCGGCACGGTCAGCGGAAATACTTCCGGAAATGGGATGGGACTTCCGAGCGTCAATTTCACCGAGGCGATCAATTTCGCCAGGATCCATACCGAGTACCTAACCAATCCCGCCTTCACGTATTATTTTGACGACGTCGCCAAGGCCGCGTGGCTCTTCGACGGAACAACCTTTATCTCCTTCGATGATCCGGCCTCGCTTGCCTTTAAATGCGAATACGTCATCGACGAGGGCCTGGGCGGAATCATGTTCTGGCAACTGGGCGGTGATTACAACGGCGTCCTGGTATCGGCGATTTATAACGCTCTCAACAAGTGAACGACGCGCCCCGGTTTTGCGGGGCGCTTTTAGCGTTGCGAAAAAATAAAAAATACTTGCATTTTTCCCGGGAATGTAGTAAAATATTAAGGCAGTTGAATATGGGGTGGGGTAGCGAAGTGGCTAAACGCGGTGGACTGTAAATCCACTCTCTCCGAGTTCGGCAGTTCGAATCTGTCCCCCACCACCATTTTTAATTTAGGGCTATAGCCAAGCGGTAAGGCAACGGACTTTGACTCCGTCATCTCTGGTTCGAATCCAGATAGCCCTGCCATCAAACATAGGACCATAGCCAAGCGGTAAGGCAATTGGCTCTGACCCAATGATCGGAGGTTCGAATCCTCCTGGTCCTGGATGAAAACAAAACTACTCGTAAAAGAGTAGTTATTTTTTTTGACATTTACCTGCCGTTAAGTTAAAATATACTCGGAAAAGAAGATGAGAAAAATGAAGAAATTTGGAACTTCCGTAAAAATGATCGCCCACCGCGGCTTCAGTGTCCGCGAACGAGAAAACACGGCGGCGGCGTTCATCGCCGCGGGAAACCGCTCCTTCTACGGGATCGAGTGCGACATCCGCCTTACCAGGGACGACGTCTTCGTCGTTTGTCACGACGCCGACACCGGCCGGGTTGCCCCGGAAAAACATGCGATCAGGGATTTGACGTATCAGGAGCTTCTGGCAGTCAACCTGTACGATACCGACCACGAGCCGAAGCCATACCTGAAGGTGCCGACTTTAAGGGAATATCTTACGATCGCCATGAAGTATCGGAAACACTGCTTTATCGAACTCAAGCCGAAGTTTAGCGATGATGAACTTAAGCGTTTCCTCGAAGAAATATCCCTTTACGGATCGGTTGATATGATCACGGTCATATCGTTCAATTATTCCAACCTTGCCCGCCTGCGCAAACTCAGCCCGGATTTAAGCATGCAATTCCTGATGGGGGAACTTCCCGAGGATGCGATCGCGTTATGCGAAAGCATCGGCGCCGGCGCCGACGTCCATTACAAGAACGTGACCAAAAAGGATATCGCCCGCTTCCATAAACACGGAATCGCGGTCAATGTCTGGACGATCGACGATCCGACCATCGCCCGGCAGTTCGCCCGCTGGAAAGTCGACTATATCACCACCAACGCCTTGGAGTAATCATGAAAAAACTTGCTTACGTTTTTATCATAATCGGAGTGCTGCTGTTAATCGGCACTTTCATTTTTTCCATCTATTCGGAAAACCTTCCGCCTTTCTGGAAGACGGTCGGTTTCGTTTTGATGGGATATGCCGGCCTGGCTTCATTCACTTACGGATATCTGAAGGCGGTCAGGTTGAAAAAGAAATAATCCGTCGTCAAAAACCGCCATCATCCGCGCCCCTTGCCGGGTATGATAATCCCGGTGAATATCATGAACATAGCGTTTATCATGCCACACGAAATAAGCGTCCTGAAGACTCTGGACAGCGCCTTCCGCATGAATCTCGGCAGTTTCGTCCTGATCGGTGATAAGAAACGGATCATGGAGAACTGTTTCAAACACAATATCGATTACAGCCGCTTCGCCATTTACGACTGTCCCGACGAGTTGGAAGCGATCGATTTTTGTTACGAGCATTTACGGAAGGGCAAGTGCGATTATGTGGCGTTTGGGAAGATCCCCCCGTCCTATTTCAACCGGATCATGAACGTCAAGGAGGAAGGACAGATCGGATCGGTGGACGTGATCGATTTGCCGTCCCTGCGCCATTACCTTTTCATCAGCAATTCCTCACGGCGGCTGAACGTCGATTTTGATGACAAGAAGAAGGCGATCATCCAGGCCGAAGGCCTGATCAAGACCTTAAACATCAAAAAAATCAACGCCGCCATGATCACCAACCTGAACACCAAGACCGACGTCCTCGAAATGAACATTATCAGGATGTTGCTCAAGGACGATAAGTTTCACGACATCAACATCTGTGAATCATGCACGCTCGCCGCTTTATTTTCCGCCAACGCCCCGAACAACATTTATCTGAACAACATCAACCTGTTGATCATGCGCAATTACGAGGCGGCGCGGATCTTCATCGACACCCTGCGGGTCTTCACCGAAGCCAAAATCGCCAGCATCCTCATCGGCGGGAACAATTACGCGATCGACCTGAGCGAGACGAAGGGCGGCGCCGACATCCTGTTCTCCCTGCTCGTCCTCAACAAAATAAACAAGGAAAAAAAGAAAGCAAGTTATCAGGAATTATCGGTAATATGACATGGAGGTAATATGAGCCTGCGCCAAGTTGACGAAGAAATAGACGTAATAATTAAAAAGGAACTCAAGCGCCAGCAAGACAATCTCGAACTCGTGGCCTCGGAAAACTACGTTTCCAAGGCGGTCCTGGAAGCCCAGGGCTCGGTATTGACGAACAAGTACGCTGAAGGATATCCCCGCCGGCGCTATTACGGCGGTTGTGAGCACGTCGACGCCGCCGAAACGCTGGCCATCGAACGGGCTAAGAAACTGTTTGGAGCCGCTTACGCCAACGTCCAACCCCATTCCGGAAGTTCGGCCAACATGGCGGCCTACCGGGTGCTGCTCCGGCCGGAGGATAAGGTCATGGGGATGGCGCTTGACCACGGCGGCCATCTCACTCACGGGCATCCGCTAAGTTTTTCCGGCATCGACTATAGATTTGTTCCCTATCATGTGAGCCGCGACACCGAGATGATCGATTATGACGAATTGCGCAAGCTCGCGCTATCGCAGCGGCCGCGGTTGATCGTGGCCGGGGCGAGTTCGTACTCGCGGGAAATTGATTTCCGGCGCATCGGCGAAATTGCCAGGGAATCGGGCGCCCTTTTCATGGTCGACATGGCCCACATCGCCGGATTGGTGGCGGCCGGCCTGCACCAGAACCCGCTTCCTTATGCCGACATCGTTACCTCGACGACCCATAAGACCCTGCGGGGACCGCGTGGCGGGCTGATCCTGACCAATTCGTCTGATTTAATCGCCAAGATCAACCGCATCGTCTTCCCCGGACTCCAGGGCGGTCCGCTCATGCACGTCATCGCCGCCAAGGCAGTCTGTTTCAAGGAAGCCTTAAGCGACGGATTCAGGGATTATCAGCGCCAGGTCGTAAACAACGCCCGCGCCTTGAGCGTGGCGCTGGCGGCTTTAGGATATCATGTCGTGGCCGGGGGCACCGACACCCACTTGTTCACCGTCAACGTCAAGAAGACGCTCGGGATCACGGGAAGCAAGGCCGAGGAGGTCCTGGACGCCGTCGGCATCACCTGCAATAAAAACGCCGTCCCCTTTGACGACGAAAAACCGCTTCATACGAGCGGTATCAGGTTGGGAACCCCGGCGGTCACTACCCGGGGCTTCAAGGAAGATGACATGAAGGAAATCGCCCGCATCATCGATCTGGCTTTGAAACGGCGCGACGACGAGGACTTTTTACGGCAATTACGAGCGGAAACGCTCAAGTTATCAGCAAAATATCCGATCTACGAAGATTGACGTCTTCGTTTTTTTTATTTCACGAGTCTGATGTCAACTCCGAGCGCGGACAGTTTTTCCACGGGCCGTTCGTAGCCGCGCAGCATCACTTCGACATTGTCGATAACCGTTTCCCCAGAGGCGACTACAGCCGCCAGAACGAGCGCGGCCGCCCCGCGCAAGTCGGAGGCGAACAGGCGCGCGGCCGTAAGTTTCGTTGCGCCGTTCACGTGGATCGTATCAGACCGCGCCGCAATGTCGGCGCCCATTTTTTGCAGTTCGCCGACGTGCGAGAAGCGGTTCGAGAAGATCGTTTCCTTGATCGCCGATGAACCAGCGATCTGCGTCGCCATCACGGAGATGAGCGGTCCGAGATCGGTCGGAAAGCCCGGATACGGGGCGGTCGCGATATGGAAGGGTTTTAAGGGTTTTTCCTTCCG
Source organism: Caryophanales bacterium UBA3946 (assembly GCA_002385575.1). Classification (GTDB taxonomy): domain Bacteria; phylum Bacillota_I; class Bacilli_A; order ML615J-28; family CAG-698; genus UBA3946. The sequence continues at coordinate 37,641 of DGDS01000042.1, forward strand.
GACGGAGACGTAGTCCTTCCCGACATCGAGGTCACAGCCGGCATCACTTAAGATTCTAATCAATTCTCCCAGGCATTCCGGCGCGCACTTTTTCACCGTCACGCCTTCCCCCTCCGTAAGCGCCCCAAGGATCAGATAAGTCCCGGCTTCAATACGGTCGCTTTTGATCGTGTAATCGCAACCGGAAAGTTTCCCGACGCCGCGCACGGTAATCTTGTCGGTGCCGAGCCCGGAAATATCGGCACCCAGGGCTTGAAGGAAGTTACCGACATCGACGATTTCCGGTTCCCGGGCGCAGTTCTTGATGACGGTCTCGCCGCGGGCTTTAACGGAAGCGAGCATGATGTTGATCGTCGCGCCGACCGATGGGAAGGGGAGCTCGATTTCGGTCCCGACGAGGGTTTTCGCGGACAGTTTGATCTTATCCGGATACTGGACGATCTTTGCTCCGAGTTTTTTAAATCCTTCCAGATGGAAGTTGATCGGCCGGTAGCCGAGATTACAGCCGCCGCAGTTTCTGATGATGACCTTTTGTGATTTTCCCAGGAAAGCGCCCATAAAATAATACGAACCGCGCAACCGGCCGACCTCGTCCGAATAGATCCGGTGGTTCACGCTTTTCCGTTTTTTGATCGTCAGCACGTTGTCCGAAAAGGCGGTCTCGTAGCCGATTTCTTGTATGATCTTGATCAGGGTCGTCACGTCGTGAATGTCGGGAACATTGCGCAGGACCACGTCGCCTTCCGCGAGGACCGCAGCGGGAATGATGGCGACGGCGCTGTTCTTGGATCCGCTGTTCTCAATCGAACCTTCGGCCTTCCTGTTCCCGGTGATGATAAATTTCATGAAATTCACCTCTATTGTTAAATAATATGAGCCGGTGCGACATTATATGACACGGGAGGAAGGGGATACGATGTTCGGCGGATTCAACCGCCTTCACCGATATTATGACAATAATCACTTTTTGTTCTTTATTTTGTTCCGGACATATGATAAAATAGGAATACAAGGTTGGGAGAAAATATGAACGATTTAAGAACTAAAGCCCTTGATTTTCATAAAGGCGGAAAGCTCGCGATTGCATCAAAAGTAAAACTTGATGACCGCGCCGATCTTTCCCTTGCCTACTCACCGGGCGTCGCCTATCCCTGCCTGGAAATCGCGGCGAACCCGGAGGATGCTTACCGGTATACGTCCAAGAAAAACACGGTCGCCGTCATTTCCGACGGGTCGGCCGTATTGGGCCTTGGTGACATCGGCCCCCTGGCCGCGATCCCCGTAATGGAAGGAAAATGCCTCCTGTTCAAGAAATTCGCCGGTATCGACGCCATCCCCATCGTCCTCGCCACGAAGGATACGGAAGAAATCATCAGGACGGTGCAGATCCTCGCGCCCTCTTTCGGCGGAATAAATCTCGAGGACATCGCTTTTCCGCGCTGCGTGGAAATCGAACGCCGGTTGATCGAAACCCTGGACATCCCGGTTTTCCACGACGATCAACGGGGGACGGCCGTGGTGACCGCCGCGGCGCTGATATCGGCGTGTAAGCTTGTGGACAAGAAGTTTTCCGATTTGCGAGTCGCGATCCTTGGCCTGGGCGCAGCCGGCACCAGCATCGCCCGCCTGTTGAAAGCGATGGGCATCGGCACCATATATGCCTGCAACTCCCGCGGCATTGTTACCAGGAAAAAACCGCTTTCGCCTTTCGTCCTGGAACTTCTGGACGCCGGGATCATCGATTCTTATGACGATTACAAGGAAGACTCGATCGCGGAAATCATGACCGGCGCCGACGTCTTCATCGGCGTGAGCCGCGGGAACCTTTTGTCCGTGGAAAACGTCAACCGGATGGCCGACCGTCCGATCGTCTTCGCCCTGGCTAATCCCGATCCCGAGATCAGCCTTGAGAAGATCAGGAAGACCAAGGCCTATATTTACGCCACCGGCCGCAGCGACTATCCGAACCAGATCAACAACGTCCTGGCCTTCCCGGGCATCTTCCGGGGCGCGCTGGACGCCGGGTTCAAAAAGATCACCGAATCGATGTGCATCGCCGCCGCGCGCGCCATCGCCGGTTTGGTCGCTCCCGAGCGGCTGAGCCCGGATTACATCATCCCCTCGGTGTTCGAGGCCGACGTTGTCCGGACGGTCAGCGAAGCAATCAAGCAAAGCGAGGAAACAAAATGAGATACAGGATCGAAAAAGACGCGCTAGGAAAACAACAGATACCGGCCGAGGCCTATTACGGCATCGGCACTTTCCGCTCGAAAGAACTTTTCCAGATCACGAAGCACGGCCTGTGCCGGCAGATGATCAAGGCCCTTTCGGTAATCAAAAAGGCGGCCGCGAAGGCCAACCTTGATTTGGATCTGCTGCCGGAAAACGTCGCCGAGGTGATCGCGCTAAGCTGCGATGAGATCATCAACGGGCGGTTGCACGGGCAGTTCGTAACCGACGTGATCCAAGGTGGTTCGGGCGCGAGCATGAACACCAACGCTAACGAGGTGATCGCCAACCGCGCCAACGAGATGCTCGGCGGTGAGAAAGGCAAATACGATTTCGTGCATCCGACGGATCATGTCAATCTCGGCCAGAATACCGGCGACGTGATCTTGCTCACCGGCAAGATCACGACGATCAGGCTGACGAAGAAACTGCTCGCCGAGGCGAAGAAGCTGTATAGCGCCTATCATGATAAAATCGGCGAATCCGGACTTACCCGGCAGACGGGTTTGACTTTGGGAGAAGAACTGACGTCGTTTGCGAACGCGTTGGAAAGAGACATGAAACGGGTCGAGACGGCGCTTAACGGACTGCACGAGATCAGGTTCAGCGCCGCTTACGAAAACCAGGAACAGGGAAAGAAGTTTGTCGAGAAGTTCATCAAATACCTGTCGACCTACAGCGGCGAGAATTTCCACCTCACGAAAAACATCTTCGATAACGGCCGGAATCTCGACGCCATCTCCTGGATCTCCTCGGCCCTGAAGATCATGAGCTCCGACCTGGCGAAGGTCGCTGCCGACCTGGCGCTCATCGCCCGGAACGGGAAAATCGTCATTCCCCAGGCGATCGCGGAAACTTCTGCCCCGGTGGTCATCGAGATGGTGCGGCAGGTCTCCTATTACATCATGGGCAATGACCTGACGATCTCCCGCTCCGTGGAAGGCGGCGAACTTGATGGCAATATCTTCTACCCGATCATCTTTGCCTGCATGTTTGAAAGCATCAACCTCATCCGCCGGACTTGCCGAACCTTCCGGGAGAAGGTCATCGAAGTTCTGGAAGTGAATGTTTAATAACGATGGATATAAAAAACCCGGGTTTTTCAAACCCAGGAATTTTTTAAAGGGTGTATTTCATCATCACCAAAACCTGATAATAGTCGTCGCTTTCAAAGGCGATCGCATCGGGAGCGATCAGCTTACAGCCGGGGAAGAACGAGGCGTTTAAGGCCTCGACCGGCTTGCGGTAATGGATCTCGACGTTGAAATGATCAGGCAGGGGCACGATGTTTTTGGAAAGGTCCTTTTTCAAACTTGACGCGACCCTTTCCGCGATCTCTCTGTTCGTGACTTCGGGGTGCCGGGAGATCGCGGCGCCGAAGCGGCCTTCCTTGGTGGCGACGGTCTCGATGTTCGGATTGACCTTCTTCACGATCTCCGTCAGCCGTAAGTCGCCGCTTAGAAAAGCGACCGGAACTTTCAGATACGAAGCGTAAAGGCTGTTGATCAGGAACTCGCTGGCGATTTCGCCGTTGATCTTGATCATGTGGATGTGCGTGCTCATCGTGTGCGAAAGCGAATTGCCCTCGGATTGCGACGGGCTGTGGTAGCCGACGAAAACGACGGCGTCGAAGCTGGAGTCAAGTCCCGCCATCATGCTACAGACGGTTCCTTCCCAGCCGCGGTGCAGGATCACGAATTCGGGCAGTTTCTTAGCGATGATGTTCATCGCGCTGTCATGCGCGTCCTTCACAAACACCGTCTCGGCGCCCGCCGCCTTCGCGCCAAGACAGGCTCGGCGGACCTCCTCGGTCATTTGTTCGCGGAATTCCTGGTAACGCGGATGCGCGGCGTCAGTTTCCGGCCATGAGCAGATGCCGTTGACGCCTTCGATATCGGCGCTGATATAGACCTTCATCATAACCTCCTTGTAATGGACATATCTGCATACATTATACATCATTGCCTGTAAAAGATAAATAATTTCTTTTATTTTTCCGCGGTAATGTGTTATAATAACTTATGCATGGAGGTTTACCTATGAACAACATCAAAATAGTCACAAAACTGGATTTTCGCGCTTTGAAGTATTGCAATTTATTCATAATGAAATATAAACGCAATATGCTTTTAAAGACGATCCTTTTATTCATCCTACCGGTGATCGTCATCGTTTTGGATCTCGTCGAATACCATTTCTATTATGCGTCCGCGCTATCCGCGGTGTACATCGCGTGGATGGTTTACAGCCTTTTAACCGTGGAGACGCGGCTTGACCGGGATCTCGCCCGCTATTTCGCCAACCGTCGCGTCATGACGCAAACGCTTGAGATCAGAGAGGATGAGATATTGCTCCATTATGACGAAAAAAATGAACCGATCCGGTTCGACTGGTCTTTCATTACCGAGATCATGGAAATGCCCCAGTATTTCCTGTTGATGGCGGGGCGGAGCCCGATCATCATCGACCGCTCAGATGAGGCCGTCATCGATGGTAACCAGGCGGATTTGACCGCGATCGTCAGAGAACAAGCGAAAACAAAACCGTACAAGAAGATAGAACATGATATCGTGAAAAAGCCGATCACATTCGTTCATCCCGAGTTTCCCGAGCCGGAAGTAACGGAGGCCGATACGGAAAGCAAGGAAGTCGAGAACGTCGTGATCGAGGACGATACCGAGGAAAAAGCGGCCGAAACAAAAGAAGAAGCCGCGGAAGTTCCGTCCGAGAATGGGGAAGAACAATAACCCGCTGACGGTTCAGGCATCCCATAGCGACGAACGGATCAGGGATTTTTTCCGCTTCCACCTAATGTGGAAAGATCCCGCTCGGATTGTTTTTTATCTTCTGTCCGTCGTCGCCCTGCTGGTCGGTGTCATCCTGCTTGTTTTTGCCCGATATGAATCGGCCTTTTTTTCTTTCTTTATTGCCGCGGCGTTTCTGATAACGCGCATGGTGATGGTCAAAAGCGCCGTCAATTCCCTGGTAAAAAAAGCGCGTCCCCCTGCCAGCAATTACTCCCTGACCTTTTCCGATCGGGAGGTCGTCTATCAGGACGCCATCCGGGAGGCCGTATATCCCCTGGATGGGTTCAAGGCCGTCCACGAGACCCGCAAATACTATTTCCTTTATCTCGACCAGACCCGGGCATTAATAGTCCCGAAGGACGTGCTCGCGCCGGAAGAGAAGGAAATGCTTGACGGGTTGCTCGCCATGGCTGGTGTTAAGATATGCAAGTTGCGATGCAAATAGGGTGATAAAATGAAGCACGTTTTTTACGCTTTGTTCATCATCGCCGCCGTTTTGTTCGGCGTGTTCATCGGCACCGGGATCCTTGAGGATTTCGGACTAATCCTCGGAATCTTCGTCTTCTTCCCGACCGCCTACATCTTCGGGGCGATCTTCATCGGCCGCGGCCGGAAGGAAAAACCGACCGATACGGAAAACGAAAAAAAACGCTATTCCAAGTGGGATGACTGATATGAGCGATTTAAAACTGTTCAACATTAAAACCGCGGTCATGCTCGCGAAAAAGAGCGCCGACCTGGAAACGGTCAAGGCGGTCGTCGCGGCGCATGCCCATGATCTGCTCGGCCTGCAGGTCCTGGCCGTCGATCACGTCATCAGCGGTCATAACAACGAGGTCATCGACTTGATCGGCTACGACGAAAACAAGCAGCTCACGCTCGTCGAGTTCCGCGCCGGCAAGTACGGACCCGTGATCGGGAAAAGTTTCAAGCATATCGATTACATCATGAAGAACCCGAGTTGGATCAAACTGCTGATCAACGAGAAACTCGGTTACGACCTTGCCTCGAGCATCTGTCTGAATCCGCGCCTGATCGCGATTGGCGACGACTTCAACCAGTACGACGAGTACGCGATCAAGCAGCCCCCCTACATGATCGATTTGATCAAATACCAGCTTTTCGATAACAAATATCTGCTTTTGGAGAAGAATTATCAAAGCCGGAAGATCGACCAGATCGCTCCGGGAACGCGGGAGAAAACCGCGTTGTTCCGGGTGATCCGCGACTTCATCCTCTCGCTGGGAGACGAGGTCTGCGAGGTCGGAAACGGCGACCTCTACGCCTATCGCAAGATCCGTAACTTCGCTTACCTTTTCGACGGCGAGCAGGTCGAGTTGCGCGTCAACACCCTGAAAGCAAAGAAAACGTATCTGATCAGAAACCGCCGCGATTTTGAAAAATACCAGGACGAGATCGAGGCCGGCTATGACCGCGACTGAAAGGCTGAAAGTCCTCTACGAGGACAATCACCTGATCGTGGCCGTGAAGGAGCCTGACGTCTTAAGCCAGGGGGATGCCTCCGGCGACGTCGACATGACCACCATAATCAAGGAATACATCAAGGAAAAATATCATAAACCGGGCGGAGTATATTTGGGCCTTGTGAGCCGGCTTGACCGCCGGGTCGGTGGTTTGATGGTCTTTGCCCGCACAAGCAAAGCCGCTGCCCGTTTTTCCCGGGCGATCCGGGACCGGGAGTTTCGGAAGGACTACCTCGCCATCGTCGCGGGGGAAACGAACGCTTCCGGGGAGTTGACGGATTATCTTGTGAAAACGCGGAAGCAGGGGCGGATGGTCGCAACCGCGGCCGAGAGCGCCGATGAGACCGCGCGGCTTGCGACGCTGAAATACCGGAAAATTAAAACCTTCCGATATGATGGGAAGATTTTCTCCGTTCTGCTTGTGAATTTAGTGACCGGACGCTATAATCAGATCCGCGCCCAGCTTGCCCTTGCGGGGCATCCGATCGTCGGCGATTTCAAATACGGTTATCGCGGGAACAATTACGACGACCGGCTAGGATTATTCTGCTGCCGGCTGGCGTTCCGGCATCCCACGACCAACGCCCTCCTGGACATCAGACGTCTGCCGTCGGGTTGGCTGTGGGGGAATATGGAGGATGACCAAATTGAATTTGAATAAGAAAACAATCATCGTGTTCTTCCTGATCGCGATTGCCGCGATTGCGATTTACGGCTTGAGCAGGATCGCGAACTCGATCCAGGTCAGTGTGAAATCCATGGACGCCGAGATCACCATCGACGGCGCGGGAAATATGACGATCCGGGAGGAGTGGGTCGTGCGCTTTCCGACTAGGAAGAGCGTGACTTTCCGCGACATCGGCTACGGGAAGTACGATCCTGACGATCCTCTTTACCAGGACCTTGGCGATACCGCTTCCTTTGACAAGGAAAACGTCTCGGTCAAGGTGTACGATAAAAGCCGCAGGGAATTGCGGGCGGACGAGTACCGCGTCGGTTACTCTTTTCGCAACGACTTTGACGAGTATGGCCAGCGCATCGTCCCTCCGAAAGCGAACATGGAAACGATCTTCGTGCATGTCTATAACGGCATGAAGGACGAGATGGTGTTTGTTTATAATTACCGGATCCTTGGAGCCGTGACCTTGTATCGCGACATCGCCGAACTCAACTGGAAACTGGTCGAATATTTTCCGATGAAGATCGCTCGCTCGACGGTCATCGTGAATCTGCCATCAGAAGCGGTCCTTGCCTGGGGGCACGGCCTGTCGAACGGCACGGTGCATCTTGAAGAGAAAAGCGTGCGTTTCGAAATGAAAAACATCGCCAAGGACGACCTCGTCGAGTTTCGGATCCTGATGGAACCCGAAGATTTTCCCGACGTCGCGGAAAAAAACTACATCAGCATGAACATGCTGAATACGATCACCGATTACGAGAACAAACTCGCGGTCGAAACCAACCGTCGGATAAAGGTGGCGATGGTCTTGTTTTACGGCACCTTCGTCATGACCGCGTTGATGGCCTTCCTGATGATCACCGCCTATATCAAATATGACAAGGAGCACGAGCCGAAGTTCACGGGCAAGTATTACCGCGAGCTTCCTGCCGAATATTCGCCGGCGGAAATGAGTTACCTTTACTATTTTCGCAAGATCAACGCCGAGGACGTCACCGCGACCATTCTCGACCTCGTCAGGAGGCAGTACCTGCTTCTGGATGTGGCCGGGGAGAAGGTGACCGCCAAGAAACCCGATTTCAAGCTGACCCTTAACCCACAGAAAAGCGACTTGACGGAGCTGCTGCCGCACGAAAGGCACGTCGTCGAATGGTTCGTCAAGACCTGCGGAAACGGTCAGGAAGTCAGTTTCAAGGACATCGAGAATTACCCGAAGAAGAACTATAACAACGCCCAAACCTTCAGCAGGATGTCGCGGACGTTCGTGCGCCTGGCCAAGGATGCCGGGAAGAAGCGCGACTTCTTCGAGGTCGGGCTTGACCGGAAAAAGCAGCGGCTTTATGTGGCGCTCTTAATCCCGGCCGCGTACCTGTTCATCAGTTTCCTCATCGCCGTCCCGCTGAACCTGAGCATCTCCTTCACGGTGGTAACGGCGCTCGTGATCATGGTGATCTACGGGATCTACGTGGCCTCGATCGACCGACGGAGCATCGCGGGCAATGAGGATTTTGCGAAATGGAAGGCGTTCCGGCAGTTCATGCTCGATTTCGGGCGGATGAAGGATTACCCGATGCCCGGAGTCGTCATCTGGGAACATTACCTGGTCTACGCCACATCGCTGAAGATTGCGGACCAGGTCATGAATCAGCTCAAGGTCAAACTCGCGCCGGAGGAACTGGATGTTCCCAACGCGACCTTCATGCACCTTGGGTATCGATATTATGGTTTCAACCTGGGCTATGTCCTGGGCAGAATAAATACATCGCTGCTTACCGCGCGAACCAACATGAACACCACGATCGTGGCGCACCATACGAAAAAAGTCGGCGCGTTCACAGGCGGCAGCGGCTTCGGCCGCGGCGGCGGGTTCGGTGGCGGCCGTTCGTTCGGCGGCGGTGGCGGCGGATTCAGAGTCAGATAGAAAGGATGGTTCGTTATGTATTTCTTAATCAGCACAGGAGTTTGGATCTTAATCGCCGTCGTGGCCGTAATCCTGCTTCTCATCTTCTGGGTGATCGCGATTTACAATAAGCTCGTGCAATTGCGGAACAAGGTGAGGAACGGATGGAGCCAGATCGACGTACAGTTGAAAAGAAGGTTTGACCTGATTCCCAATCTGGTCGAGACGACGAAAGGCTACGCCGATTTGGAAAAAGGGATTTTTGAGGAATTCGCCCGGGCGAGGGGGTTATACGCGCAGGCCGCGAAAACCGGAAACATCGAGCAAATGGCCCAGGCGAACGAGTCGCTGGGCGGCACGCTCAGCCGCTTGCTGATGGTTCAGGAAAGATATCCGGAACTGAAGGCCAACACCAACTTTCAGGACCTGATGCAACAACTCAAATCCACGGAAGACAAGATCTCCTTCGCCCGTCAGTTTTACAATGACACCGTTCTGGAATACAATAACAAAATCGAAGTATTCCCAACGGTCATCGTGGCGGGAATATTCAAGTTCACGGCTGCGCAGTTCTTCGCCGTTCAGGACGAAGCGCAACGCGAAGCCCCGAAAGTATCGTTCAAGTAATATCATCGGTAAACAAAAAAACGGTTCAATCGCGAACCGTTTTTGTTTTTGGTTACTTTTTCTCGTAACGTTTTCTGAATTTCTCCACTCTGCCCGCCGCCTGCACGAATTTCTGCTGGCCGGTGAAAAAGGGATGGCAGTTGGAACAGGTGTCGACGCGGATCTCTTTCAGAACCGAACCGCTTTCGAACGTGTTCCCGCAAGTGGTACATACGATCGTCGCCTTGTGGTATTGGGGATGTATGTTTTTCTTCATCGTTTGACTCCTTCCGCCATGGGTCCAAATCCGACCCATAGTATTTTTATTACCCAAATATTATATATTAAAAGCCGGAAAATGTCAAGGATTTTCATTAGCGAATGCCGGGATAATCCAATAAATAATTTGGTGAATTAACGCGAAAAATATCGTTGACATTGAAATACGATTGTGATACAATTTAGTTTGAATACCAAACTAATTTGGGATATAAGAAAAAGGAGAAGGGTATGAATAGAAAAATCGCCATCCTGACCGACAGTTCGTCAGCGATCTATCAGGTCAACCACGATTATGACAACATCTTCATGATCGACCTGCCGTGTTTCGTCGGCGAGGAGATCTACACCGACTTTATGAAGAACAAGGACGAAAAGTTCTACCAGGCGCTCATGAATCTCCAGGCCGATCAGATTCCGAAAACGAGCCAGCCCTCGATTATCGAGCTGCAGGAAATGTACGAGCGGATCAAGTCGCTCGGCTACACCGACATCATTTTTCTGCCGATCTCGAAAGAACTGTCCGGTACTTATGCGATGGCATATCAGAACCGCGATCTGGTCGATGGCATTCGTGTGGAAGTCGTCGACACGAAAACGACCGCCTCGATTCTTGGGGCGATAGCGATCGAGGCCGCCCGGATGGCGAAAACCGGGGCGACCGTCGAGGAAATCGTTGACCGCGCTTTGGCGATGCAGAAGCGGTCCGTCTATTACGTGACCGTGAATGATCTCTCGTTCCTCGTGAAAAACGGCCGGCTTTCGAACGCGAAAAGCATCATCGCCAAGATCCTGCTGATCAAGCCGATCATCATTCTCAACCAGGAAGGCAAACTCGTCAGCATCGACAAGGGGAGGACCTTGAAGCGCGCGATGAGCAAACTTGTGGAAAAGATCAAGCAGGATTTCGATCCGGCGATTGGCGTATTGCATATCGCCCATTCGGGAGTGATGGAAGACCTGGAGTATTTAAAGTCGATAATCGCCGCAGAAATGCCGGCTTGCCGGACCGAGGTGTACCTCATTCCTTCGACGATCGCCGCCCATCTGGGTCCGTCGTCGATCGCCGTCGCCTACGTTCATTACTAGGAAAACCGGCAAAAAAGGAAATTTATTCTGCCGGCGGAAAACTATTGACAATCACGAAAATCTGTGCTATTTTGTATTGACCATTTTATTGCGGTTACGCATGAGTAATAAAGCACTATTTCGGGAATTGGGGATAATTCTCTTCCACAGCCCCTAATAGCGGTAATAAACTGGAAACTGGTTAAACGAGGGATTAAAGTGGAAAGCTATCAGCATGCGAACGGGTTCGAAATGATCCCGGCTGAACAAAAAGAATTCGCACGGTATTTTGTCATTTATCGGCTCCAGACCTGCAACATGTGGTTTCCGGTGTCGATGGAAAAGGCGGAGGTGTTTTACAGCGCCTTCCTGTATCCTTATTGGATTTATCAGAACGGCGAGCGCGTCGGCGGCGCCGTGTTCGAACCGAACCGGTTCGGCCTGGTGTTTCCGATCTCGCCGTTTTCGGACGAATGCGCGCTCGTGAAAGGGGCGTTCGCGGCCGTCCTGGCAATTTCCGATCGGAACAAACCGATCACCGCCTTCAGCGTTCCCGATCCGAGCCTGCCTTATTATTACCGGCTTGGATTCCAGGTCGAGGAAACGGAAAAGCAGATGATCTGCGTTACAAAGCCCTACGAAGTGGTGTTTCCCGACAACGTCCGCGCGGACGTCCCGCGGGCGGAAAACCTGAAGCAGATGATCGACCTGTATTACGAAGTTTACAGCCACAGCAACGTGCAATCAATCGCGAAGACGCCGTATTCCTATTATGAGGAGACGCTCACGGCGAAATTTTCCGACCTGGTACTTCCCTGCTCGACGCTCCTTTATTCCGGAGATGAACTTGTAGCGTCGTGCGCCGTGACCATCTGGCAGGATCTCCCCTTCATCATGGACATTGTGGTAAAGAAACCCTACCGCGAGCTCGGCCTCGGCGGGAAGATGATTAAGAAAGTCCTGAACGCATCCTACGGGAAATACCCGGCGGTGCGGCTGGCGGTGGTCCCGGGAAATCACGCCGAAGCGCTTTATCTCCGCCTGGGGTTTGTAGGCGGAGTGGCGACAAGCGAGATGATCCTCAAACCGGAAGAGTAAGCCATCCGTTTTTATCAATCGCGGAAAAATAGTATTTACCCCTTTAAAATCAGAAAAATAGTATTATAATATAACCAGCACGATAAGGAAAAGGGCGATAAAAATGGACGTAGCAGTAAAAGAAGGATGGATCGAAGTCATCACCGGAAGCATGTTCGCCGGCAAGACCGAGGAATTGCTGAGAAGGGTCAGGCGGATCAAATACGCCCGAAAGGAAGTCATAGTGTTCAAACCCGTGATCGACACCCGTTACGGGATGAACGAGATCGTATCGCACAACAACGAGCGTATCGAATCGATCCCGATCAACCAACCCGGGGAGATGTTCCGCTTTTTCGGCGCCAAACATCCCTACGCCATCGCCGTCGACGAGGTGCAGTTTTTCGGACGGGAAATGATCGATGTGGCGGAGGAGCTGGCCGATCACGGCGTCCGGGTCATCCTTGCGGGTCTGGACAAGGATTTCCGCGGCGAACCGTTCGGTATCATGCCGGAACTTCTGGCGCGGGCCGAATACGTGACGAAACTAGCCGCGATCTGCCAGGTATGCGGGGCTCCGGCTACCCGCACGCAGCGCATTATCAACGGGGAACCCGCCAAGTACAGCGACCCGATCATTCTGATAGGAGCCAAGGAACAATATGAGGCGCGCTGCCGCCATTGCCATATTGTGATCAGGGACAATGACGAAGACTGACGAATATTATATCAAAGCGGCGCTCCGGGAGGCGCGGAAGGCGTACGGGAAGGGCGAGGTGCCGGTGGGATGCGTGATCGTCGTCGCCGACAAAATCATCGCCCGCGCCCACAACCAGCGCGAGGCGCGGAAAAACACGCTCGCGCACGCCGAACTGCTCGCCCTCGATAAGGCCTGCCGGAAACTGGGCCGGGCGATCCTTGACGACGCCACGGTATATGTGACGCTTGAGCCCTGCCTGATGTGCGCCGGCGCCCTCCAGCAGGCGCGCGTGCGCCGGGTGGTGTTTGGAGCCGCCGAACCGAAGTTCGGCGCCCTGGGCGGCGTCGTCGACATTTCCGCGCTGACCGGGTTCAACCACCGGTTCGAAGTCACGCGCGGCGTGCTGGCCGCCGCGGCGGAAGCGCTGATGAAGGGCTTTTTCCGCGAATTGCGGGAAAGGAAGGATTGAATCTTTGCTGGCCTTGTGGTATAATATATACAGTCCCGTTTTAGGTACCTACATTCAATATCGGGCAGCGAATCAGGTCAGGTCGTGATTGAAGCAGCCTTAAGCTATACCCGGTATGTGGATGTAGGTACTTAAGGCGGGATTATTTTTTTCGCGCATTGAAATGGGCTGTTGTTTCTGTTATAATAAAATTAATGAGATAACCGATTGACAATATAAAAACACACCGGAGACAAGACTATGAACCTAAAAGAAATACAAACCATCATCAGGAATTTTGAGAAATCCGACCTCACTTACCTGGAACTGGAGACGGAAGGGTTTAAGATCAAATTGAGCAAGAACCGGCAGGATCCCGAGACGCCGAAAACGGAAACCAAGGCCGAGCCCGGGGAAAGCCCGGCCGCGCCGGAAAAACCGGAAGGTTACGCCGTCCGTTCGCCGCTCGTGGGAACCTTTTACGCCGCTCCCGCTCCGGGCGAGAAACCGTTCGTCGCCGTCGGCGATCGGGTCGAAGCCGGCCAGACGCTTTGCATCATCGAAGCGATGAAGATCATGAATGAGATTACCGCCCCGGTTTCCGGCGTCATCGCCTCGATCAACGTCGAGAACGGCGCATTCGTTGGTTATGACCAGGTCCTGATGGTTATCGCCTGACGGAGGATGCGATGCCGAACAAGATCCTGATCGCCAACCGGGGCGAGATCGCCTTGCGGGTCATCCGTGCCTGCAAGGAACTGGGCATCGGCTGCGTTGCCGTTTACGCCCGGGGCGACGAGGACAGCCTGCACGTCAAATTCGCCGACGAGGCCGTTTGCGTCGGTCCCGCGAACGCGGCCGAAAGCTACCTTAACATGAACAATATCATCAGCGCCGCCGTGGCCTCCGGATGCAATGCCATCCATCCGGGGTACGGCTTTTTGGCGGAAAACGACCGGTTCGCGACGATAGTGGAACGATGCAACCTGAAGTTCATCGGTCCCTCGGGCGCCGTCATGGCTCGGCTCGGAAACAAAAGCGAAGCGCGCCGGCTTGCCAAGGAACTTGGCATTCCGACGGTCGAAGGTTCGGATGGACCGGTCGAGAATGTCGCGACCGCGGCCGGCATCGCCGCCCGGATTGGCTATCCTGTTCTCATCAAGGCCGTTTCCGGCGGCGGCGGGAAGGGTATCAGCATCATCAACAATACCGAGGAATTATACCGGCTTTTTGAACTGACGCGTCATGAGGCCGAGGTCAATTTCGGCGACTCCCAGGTCTACATCGAAAAATACATCGAGAATCCCCGCCACATCGAAGTGCAGATCATCGCCGACTCCTTTGGCAATACCGTCCACCTTGGCGAGCGCGACTGCTCCGTCCAGCGGCGCAACCAGAAGATCATCGAGGAAGCGCCTTCGCCGTTCGTCGGTGAGGAACTACGGGCGCGGCTCGGAGAAGCGGCGGTGCGGCTGGCCCGCGCCGTTGGTTATCAGAACGCGGGCACGATCGAATTCATCGTCGACGAGAAAGGCAATTATTATTTCATCGAGGTCAACACCCGCATCCAGGTCGAGCATCCGGTCACGGAAGCGGTGACGGGGATCGACCTCGTGAAGGAACAGATCCGCGTCGCGTACAAAGACGAATTATCCTTCCGTCAGGAAGATGTGCGGATTACGGGACACGCCCTGGAATGCCGGCTGAACGCCGAGGACCCGAACCAGAATTTTCGGCCCTCGCCCGGCCTCATCCGTAACCTCGTCCTGCCGGGCGGATCGGGGGTCAGGCTCGACACCCATATTTACAACAATTACGAGGTCCCGCCCCATTACGATTCGTTGCTCGCGAAAGTGATCACGCACGCTCCGACGCGCAAAGAAGCGATCCGGAAAATGCGGGTCGCGCTTGAGCAGATGATCATCGACGGGGTGAAGACCAATATCGAACTGTTGTATTTGATCATGCACAACACCAACTTCGTGCGCGGCGTCTACGACACGGGTTTTTTGCGCAACTTTATGGAAACCATCAAGGGTGAATGAGAATGAACGATATCTTCGAAGATCGCAAGGCAAAAGTTGAGACATATAAGAAATACCGCGGGAAACAGGAAAAACTGTTCAAGGTCGACATCCCCGAGGGCCTTTTCGTCAAATGCGATTGCTGCAACGAATACCTGTTCCGGGAAGACCTGTCCGGCAGTCATTACGTCTGCCATAAATGCCGCTTCCATTTCCGTGTTTCGGCGCGGGAAAGGCTGCGGATGACATGCGATTCGTTTACCGAGATGTTCGCGGAGATGAAGACGCTCAATCCGCTCGAGTTCCCCGGTTACGAAAACAAGATCAGGCAATACCAGGAACAGACCGGTGAGCTTGACGCTTTTGTCTGCGGCGAGGGCATGATCGGCGACGTGCGGGTCGCCATCGGCGTGATGGACAGTTTCTTCATGATGGGAAGCATGGGCTGCGTCGTCGGCGAGAAGGTAACGCGGCTGATCGAACATTCGATCAGTGAACGCCTGCCGCTCGTCATCTTCGCCGCTTCGGGCGGCGCCCGGATGCAGGAAGGAATTTTCTCGCTGATGCAGATGGCCAAGACCGCGGCCGCCTGCAAACGCCATAACGAGGCCGGCCTGCTGTACATCGGCGTTCTGACCAACCCCACCACCGGCGGGGTCGCCGCCAGTTTCGCCTCGCTGGGCGATATCATCATCGCCGAGAAGGGGGCGCTGATCGGGTTTGCCGGAAGCCGGGTCATCAAACAGACGATCGGGGAAGAACTGCCCGAGGACTTCCAGACGGCGGAGTTCCAGTTGAAAAAGGGATTCGTCGACATGGTCATCGACCGGAAGGACCTGAAGAAGACGTTGGAAAGACTATTGAAACTGCATACAAGGACGGGACAATGAGATGACGAAGACAACCGTTGACAAGGTGTGGGAAACCGTTCAGATTGCCCGCAACACCAAACGTCCCACCGCCCAGACATTGATCAGCCGCCTGTTTACGGAGTTCGTCGAACTGCACGGCGACCGTCTGTATGGCGACGACGCCAGTTTCATCGGCGGAATCGGCCTGTTGGGCGACGTGCCGACGACGGTCATCGGCCAGGAGAAGGGCATCACGACCAACGAGAAGATCAAGCGAAACTTCGGCATGGGCCATCCCGAGGGCTATCATAAGGCGTTAAGGTTGATGAAGCAGGCCGAGAAATTTCATCGGCCGATTCTCTTCATCATCGATACCCCCGGCGCCTACCCGGGTGTCGGCGCCGAAGAACGCGGCCAGGCCGCCGCGATCGCCCTCAACCTTGCGGAAATGATCGCCTTGAAAACGCCGATGATCTCGGTCGTGTTGGGCGAGGGAGGAAGCGGGGGCGCGCTCGGCATCGGTGTGAGCGACGAGGTCTGGATGTTCGAAAACGCAACATACTCGATCCTCTCCCCGGAAGGATTCGCTTCGATTCTATACAAGGACGCATCGCTTGCCCGGCAGGCGGCCGCCGACATGAAACTCACGGCGGCGGATTTGCATGCCTACGGGATCATCGAGCGCATCATCCCCGAGGTCGAGGGCGGACTCCATAACGACCCCGAGTATTCCTTCGCCATTCTTAGGGACGAACTCATTAAGAAATATGCCGAATTAAGCCGAAAAAGCATCGCCGACCTATTGGAAAACAGATATCAGAAATATCGCCGGATCGGATTGTATGCCGAATAAGCTTAACGGCCTGCTTTCGAACATCGGCGATTCTTTTTTTGCTTTTCAATCAAAACTGCAGTTTTTCGAGCGGGAATACTTGAAGAAAAAGGGGATTGACGAGGTAACGCCGGCGGAGATCAAGGTGCTCTACATCATCGGGATGTCGAACACGAAATCGATGTCGGAAATCGCGGATGAACTGAAGATCACCCGCGGCACGCTATCCATAACTGTCGACAACCTCGTGAAAAAAGGTTATGTCATCCGCGCTCGGAACAAACAGGACCGCCGGGTCGTGACGCTTTACCTGACGCAGAAATCGGTGTCGATCGTCAAGCATTACGAAGAGTTTTACAACGCCCTGGTCAGAAACCTGGTCGGTTCGATCGACGCGGACAAGGTCGTTGCCCTGGAAGAGATTTTGCGAAATTTGAACAAGATCATCGAAACCAACTTTTACGGGGAAGAGAACAAATAAACACCGGGAGAAGGAATATGAAAAACATTTGTGAGTTGCTGGACACGAAATACCCGCTCATCCAGGGCGGGATGGCCAATATCGCCGACAGCCGTCTGGCGGCGGCCGTGGCCAACGCCGGCGGATTGGGCCTGATTTCTGCCGGGGCTGCGGACGCGGAATGGGTACGGAGCGAGATCAGAAAATGCCGGGAAATGACCGACAAGCCCTTCGGGGTCAACATCATGCTCATGAATCCCCACGCGGCCGCCATCGCCCAGATCCTAATCGAGGAAAAAGTCAGGGTCGTGACCACTGGCGCCGGGAATCCGGCCCCGTATATTCCGAAGTGGAAGGAAGCGGGGATCACCGTCATTCCGGTGATCGCGAGCGTGGCAATGGCGGTGCGGATGGAACGCGCCGGCGCGGACGCGGTGATTGCGGAAGGGACGGAAGCGGGCGGCCATATCGGCGAACTGACGACGATGGCTTTGGTCCCGCAGGTTGC
This sequence comes from Caryophanales bacterium UBA3946, assembly GCA_002385575.1. GTDB lineage: Bacteria > Bacillota_I > Bacilli_A > ML615J-28 > CAG-698 > UBA3946. The sequence goes on from DGDS01000042.1 coordinate 55,593, forward strand.
CGACGCCGTGAGAATACCGGTGATCGCGGCCGGAGGGATCGCCGATCGGCGGCAGGTGCTCGCGGCATTCGCCCTCGGGGCGAAAGGCGTCCAGGTTGGAACGGCGTTTTTAGCGAGCGTCGAATGCCCGATCCATGATAATTATAAAAACAAGATCGTCGAAGCAAAGGATACGGACACGACCGTGACCGGACGCACGGTGGGGATGCCGGTTCGGGTTTTGAAAAACCCGATGACCCGCGTCTATAACCAATTGGCGGCGCAGGGAGCGACCGTCGCGGAACTTGAGAAACTCACGCTCGGATCGCTGCGGCGCGCCGTCTTTGACGGGGATCTGGAAAAAGGATCATTCATGGCTGGACAGGTTGCGGGCATGGTCAAAGGCGTAAGAACCGTCAAGGAGATCATCGAAAGTCTCTTTGCGGGTATATATGAATATAAGAACGGACTGGAAGTGCTATGACGGGGAGGATGGCTTTCCTGTTTGCCGGACAGGGCTCGCAGTACGCCGGCATGGGCCGCGACATCTATGACAAATATCCCTTCGTCAGGGAACTTTATAACGAAGCGGAATCGATCCTCGGATACAATTTAAGGGAGATCTGCTTTGGCGAAAGCGAATTGCTCAACCAGACGCGCTACACCCAGCCGGCGGTAATGGTGACATCCTACGCCCTGTATCGGGCGTTCGTTGTAGAAACGGGTGTTAAACCGGTCGCCCTCGCCGGATTCAGCCTCGGTGAGTATACCGCCCTGTGCGCGGCCGGGGTGATGGCATTCGCCGATTGCGTGCGGATCGTGTCCTTCCGCGCCGCGGAAATGGACAAGGCGACGAAAAGCAATCCCGGCGGTATGGCCGCGATCATCGCCTATCCGCGCGAGAAACTGGAACAACTGTGCGAGGAAATCGGCGAAGTATCCGTCGCCAATTACAACTGTCCCGGTCAACTCGTCGCCAGTGGTCGGACCGAGGCGATAGACGCCCTGTGCGCACGGGCGCTCGCGGACGGGGCGCGCCGGGCCATACCCTTGAACGTGAGCGGCGCCTTCCATTCGCCGCTGATGGCGGAAGCCTCGTTTGCGCTGTTCAAACGCCTTGAAAGTTTTGCGTTTCAAAAACCGGTGGCGGACGTGATCATGAACTGTACGGCCGCGCCGCTTGAAATCGACAGTCTACGGGAACTAATGGCGAGACAAATCGTCGATCCCGTTTATTTCGAGGACAGCATCCGGAGAATGATTACGGACTATGGCGTCGACGGCTTCGTCGAGTTTGGTCCGGGGAAGGTCCTGCGCGGCTTCGTAAACCGGATCGACCCCGCCAGGGAAGTCGTCTCCATCGACAAGTTGACCGATCTGGAATCTTTGATAGGAGGGAAAAAATGAACTTAAACGGAAAAGTTGCGATCGTGACCGGCGGCGCGGTCGGAATCGGCCGGGCGATATCACTCCGGCTAGCCGAACTGGGGGCACTGGTCGTCCTCAATTACCGCAGCAGCGGCGCGGCCGCGGAGCAGTTGGTTGCTGAACTGACGGAAAAGGGCCTGAAAGCGGAGGCCGTCAAAGCCGACGTTTCCGTGTTTACGGAAGCGCAGGAGCTGATCGAAGGGACGTTTGCCCGGCACGGCCGGCTCGACATCCTCGTCAATAACGCCGGGATCAACATCGACGCGCTGATCTTACGGATGACGGAAGACGACTTCGACAAAGTCATCGCCGTCAACCTCAAGGGCGCTTGGAACTGTTGTAAGCACGCCGCCAGGATCATGAGCAAGAACCGGGCGGGAAAGATCATCAACATCTCCTCGGTTGTCGGCCTTTCCGGCAATGTCGGCCAGACCAATTACTGCGCGTCGAAAGCAGGAATCATCGGCCTCACCAAGGCGCTGGCGCGTGAACTTGCCAAACGGGGCGTGTGCGCGAATGCCGTCGCCCCCGGCTTCATCGACACGAATATGACGCGCCAGCTCGATTCGCGTTTCGTCGAACAAATCATTGAAAACATCCCCCTGGGAAGACAGGGAACCCCTGCGGACGTCGCGCATTTAGTCGCCTTTTTGGCTTCCGACCTGTCGGACTATATCACCGGCCAGGTCATCAACGTCGACGGCGGGATGGTCATGAATTAAGGGGGGAGTCATGAATAGAAGAGTCGTCATCACCGGCATGGGCGCGGTTACGCCCGTTGGAAACACGGTCGCGGAAACATGGGAAGCGATCGTCAACGGTAAAAACGGGATTGGTTTCATCACCCAATTCGACACCTCCAATTGCAAGGTCAAAATCGGCGGTGAGGTCAAGAATCTCGACGTCGATAAATACATCGACCCGCGCGAGGCCCGGCGCATGGACCGGGCCGCTATTTTCGCGCTTATCGCCGCGACGGAGGCATACGCGGACGCCGGCCTAGAAAACGCCGCGGTCGACCGCGACCGCTTCGGCGTCTTCGTCACCAGCGGAATCGGCGGGATGCAGACGATCAACGAGGAGTCGCGGAAATCGCATGAAAAGGGACCGGACCGGGTGTCGCCGTTCTTCGTTCCCAACGCAATCATCAATCTGATCGGCGGCCTGATCGCGATCAAATACAAGATCCACGGCCCCAATCTCCCGGTCGTCACCGCCTGCTCGTCGGGAACTAACTCGATCGGCGAGGCGTTCCGCTACATCCGCGACGGCTATCTTGATATAGCGTTTGCTGGCGGGACCGAAGCGCCGATCAACGAACTCGGCGTCGGCGGTTTCACGGCGATGCGCGCCCTGAACACCTCCAACGATCCCGATAATGCCTGCATGCCCTTTGACAAGCGCCGCAGCGGTTTCGTGATCGCCGAGGGAGCGGGCGTTTTGATCGTCGAGGAGATCGAGCACGCGCTGAAGCGCGGCGCGCCGATCTACGCCGAACTGCTCGGTTACGGCACGACCTGCGACGCCTATCACATCACCGCCCCGGACGAATCGGCGGAAGGCATCGTCAAGGCGATCAAACTCGCGCTAAACGATGCGGATGTTAATGGCGATGTGATCGATCATATCAATGCCCACGGAACCTCGACGCCCTATAACGACCGGCTTGAGACGCTGGCGATCAAAAAAGCGCTGGGTGACCACGCCTATAAGGTAAACATCAGCAGCACGAAGTCGATGACGGGGCACAGTCTCGGGGCGACCGGCGCTATCGAAACGATTCTAACAGTCAAGGCGATCACCGACGGGATCTGCCCGCCGACGATCAACTACCGGGAATTCGATCCCGAATGCGATTTGAACTTCACGCCGAACGCGGCCGTCCGCCGCGATATCGGTTTTGCGATGAACATCAATGTTGGCTTCGGCGGCCAGAACGCCGTGCTCATATTAAAAAAATATAGGAATGAGGAGTAATTGATCCGATGACGTTGAACAGCAATCAAATCCAGGAGGTAATCCCGCACCGTTATCCCTTTTTGCTGGTTGACCGAATTGAAGAACTGGAAGTAGGAAAAAGGTCAGTCGGCGTGAAATGCGTCTCGGTCGGGGAACCGTATTTCCAGGGACATTTTCCCCAGGAACACGTCATGCCCGGCGTGCTGATCGTCGAAGCGCTGGCGCAGGTCGGGGCTGTCTCGCTGCTTTTGGCGGAGGCAAACAAAGGGAGAAGCGCGTATTTTGCCGGCATCAGGTCGGCGAAATTCCGTCGGAAGGTCATTCCCGGGGACACGCTGATTCTCGAAACGGAACTGATCAAACAGCGCGGGCCTTTCGGAGTGAGCAAAGGCGTCGCGAAGGTGGGCGATGAGATCGCCTGCGAATGCGAGATCATGTTCACCCTCGTATAATGACGGTCAAAAGCATGGCCAGGATCGCGGCCTTCACCGCGCTCACGGGCGCCGTGACGGTCGCGTTCCCCAGCATTCCGCTTTCTGCCTTAAATATTTCGGTAACCTTACAGACGCTTGCGGTCATGTTGGCGGGCGTCCTGCTCAAACCGGCGGAAGCGTTCCTGAGCATGCTCCTTTATATCGCGCTGGGGGTGATCGGCCTTCCCGTCTTCAGCAACCTCCAAAGTGGGCCTGCCGTCTTGATCGGGCCGACCGGCGGCTTCATCATCGCCTTTCCGTTCTCGGCCTGCCTCATTTCCCTTTTTCGCGGTAAGGGCTCATTTTTCCGGTTGCTCGTTTTGAACCTGATCTTCGGGGTCGCCTTCATCTACCTCGCGGGCGCGGTGACGCTTTCGCTACAACTTAAAACGCCGTATTTTCGCGCCTTATCCGGCATGGCGTTGTTTTTACTACCGGACGGGGCGAAGGCGGCGCTTTCGGCCTGGCTGGGAAGCAGGATCGGGAAGCATATTAAATTATTGGGTTGACGCCAACCCTCGTGTTATAATAACGATGATGAAGATTGGAAACGTGGAAATAGAAAACAGAATAATCCTCGCCCCGATGGCTGGGTATACGAACCCGGCTTTCCGCCGGATCGCGAAGGAATCCGGGGCCGGGCTGGTCTTTTCGGAAATGATCAGTGCGAACGGGCTTTTGCACGATAACGGCAAGACCTGGGAGTTGGTGAAGACCTATCCACAGGAACGTCCGGTCGCCTTGCAATTGTTCGGCGGCGATGCCGACACAATGGCGCGGGCGGCGCGGCTGCTTGCGGGAAGGGCGGAATTCGACATCCTCGACATCAACATGGGTTGTCCCGTACGCAAGGTCCTGAAGGCGAACGCCGGGTGCGCGCTGCTTAAGGATCCGGATAAGGCGGCGCAGATCGTCGAAGCGGTCGTGGGCGCGGTAAACAAACCGATCAGCGTGAAAATCCGGGCCGGGGTGAGTCATGAACGCATCAATTGCGTGGAGATCGCCCGCGCCGTGGAAAAGGCGGGAGCGGCGATGATCACGATCCATGGCCGCGCGCAAACCGACCTCTACCGCGGAAAAGTCAACCTCGACTACATCCGCGCCGTCAAGGCCGCCGTTAACATCCCCGTCGCCGGTAACGGCGATATCAGATCGATCGCGGACGCGCAGGCGATGCTGGATGCGACCGGGGTCGATTTCCTCATGGTCGGACGCGGCGCGCTCGGGAATCCCTGGCTGATCCGCGACCTCGTCGATTATTTTGCCGGGAGGACGGTAAAAGAAGCACCCACCCCCCGGGACAAAGTGGAAATGTGCCGGAAGCATTTCGCGCTGCTTTTGGAAGAAAAGCCGGAACGCGTCGCCGTGATGGAAATGCGTTCGTGGACGGCGTGGTACCTGAAAGGGATAGAAAACGCCCGCTATGCCCGGCAGCGGCTTTTAACCGTGAAGACGAAAGCCGAGCTTGAGGCGCTCCTTTCGGAAATTATATGATATTAGTTAACAACAAAACAGGATTGTGTTATAATTAAATTGTAAGGACAGGAATAAACAATGCGTACGAAATCAATGACGGTAAAAAACGGCGAACTGCACGTCGGCGCTTTCCCGTTGTCCGAACTGGCGGCGCGGTACAAGACCCCGCTTTATGTTTACGACGAGGAAGGAATCATCGAGAAGATCAGGATTTTCAAGGATTACTTCATGAGCGAGAAATTCGCGACGGAGATTGTCTATGCCTCGAAGGCTTTCCTGGCCCCGTATTTGTGCAAGATTCTTGCTTCGCACGATATCGGCATCGACGCCGTCAGCCTCGGCGACCTGCACTTAATTGAGAAAACCGGTTTTCCGAGCAATAAGATCTTATTGCACGGGAATAATAAATCGGAAGAGGAATTGGAAAAAGCGGTGGAAATGGGCGTCGAGTATATCGTCGTCGACAGTTACACCGAACTTTTGCGTCTGAAGAACCTTTCGGACAAAAAAGAAAAGCATATCAACACCCTGTTCAGGATCAATCCGGGGATTTACGTCGACACCCACGCCTACATCGAGACGGCGCTATTGTCCTCGAAATTCGGCGAGTCGATCCATGATGAGGAAATCATCGAGAAAGTGGTCGAGATTTATCGCCATGCCAAATATTTGCATCTGGACGGCTTTCATTGCCATATCGGTTCACAGATCAATAACCCGAAGTCGTTCATCGCGGCGGCGCAGACGATGCTCAACTTCATCAGGAAGTTCTCCCAGAAGTACGGGCTGACGGTCGACGTCCTCAACCTTGGCGGCGGGTTCGCGATCAGATACCGCGACGACGACGCCGATGTTGACTTAAGATGGGTCTTGCCGGAGATCATCCATACCGTCGAGACGCGCGTCGAGAAATACGGTCTGAAGCTGAAAAAGCTGATGATCGAACCGGGAAGGGCGATCGTCGGCGATAACGGCTTCACCCTCTACAAGGTCGGATTGCTCAAGAAGACCTTCGGCGGGAAGAAATACGTCTTCATCGACGGGGGAATGAGCGATAACATTCGCCCGGCCCTTTACCAGGCCAAATACACGGTCGAAGTCGCCAACCGGGTGAGAGAGGAGGACGGCGATTCCGATCCCTATCCCTCCTTTAATTTCTACGACATCGTCGGAAAATGCTGCGAGAGCGCGGACATCATCGCCGAGGCGGTCAGCCTTGACGAGGTGCATATAAACGATATCATCGTCGTTTACGCCACCGGCGCCTATTGCTATTCGATGTCGATGAACTATAACGGCATGTTGCGGGGCGCGGTGATCTTCGTCAAGGGCGATAAGATCACGGAAGCGATCCGCCGTCAGACACTTGATGACCTGGTCGCCACGTGCGACTTCGGAGGAACGAAATGAAAATATTCGATTTGCATACCGATATCCTGTACGATCTTTACGAACAGAAAAGCAAGGGAGTTTCAAACCGGTTTGTTTCCTATCACCTGAAGCAATTGCAATCGTCGCCGATCACGGGCGGGATCTGGGCGTTCTACTCGCCCGATGATTTCGACCTGGAAGCGGCGGTCGCGACCGCGCTTTCGGAACTGCCGGCTTCCACCTTCGCCGAGTTCGAGATCGTCCTGGGATTCGAAGGACTCAGGAACCTGCCGGCACCCGCGGCTATCGATCACTACTACCACCTCGGTTTCCGGCATGCGTCTTTGACCTGGAACGAGGAGAACCGGTACGCGACGGGCGTGAAAGGCGATCCCGGCCGCGGACTGACGGCTCTGGGAAAGACCCTGCTCGACAAGATGGACGAACTCGGGATGATCGTCGATCTGGCGCACGCCAATGAGAAAAGTTTTTACGATATCATCGCCCACGGCCCCCGTAACATCATCTTCTCCCACGGGAACATGCGCGCCCTCTGCGATCATCCGCGCAACCTGACCGATGACCAGGCGAAGGCGCTGAAAGCGGCGGGCGGGATCGTGGGATTGACCCTCGCCGGAAACTTCGTTGCGAAGAAACGCGACGAGCAGACGGTCGAGCGGTTCCTGGACCACCTCGATCATGCCGTCAAACTGATCGGCGTCGAAAGCGTGGCCTTCGGGTTTGATTTCATGGATTATTTCGAGGAATTCAGCACAAGCAATCTCACCGACGTCACCGACGCCACCAAGGTCAACCTGATCGTGGCAGGTATGCGCCGGCGCGGCTATACCGAAGAAGAGATCGAAAAAATATGCTATAAAAACTTTTATGATCGTTATCAAGACAAAATGATCCGGAGCAACTAGCATGATTGAAAAAGTCAACGAAATGATCAACGAGGCGATCGCGGACGGGACGTTCCCCGGAGCGAACTACTGCCTCGTGGCGGGAGGAAAGGTTTATACCGGCTGCCTTGGTTATAAGAGCCTGTACCCGGAAAAAGAACCGAACTCTCCCGACACCCTGTACGACATGGCGTCCGTGACCAAGGTGGTCTGCACGACGACCGCGATCATGCTCTTGCTGGAAAGCGGAAAAATTCGCCTTTACGATCCCGTCGTCACCTACGTGCCTGAATTCCGGCACCGGGATATTTTGATCTGGGATCTCTTGACGCATTCCTCCGGCCTGCCCGCCGATATCCCGCGCGCGGCGCGTCTGAAAAGCCGGGAGGAGACGCTCGAGAAGATCTGGATGTTCGAACCCATTTACGAGAAGAACACCAAGATCGTCTATTCCGACATCGGCTTCATCCTTTTGGGAATGGTCGTCGAGGCAGCGAGCGGGATGACTTTGGACGCTTTCGCCCGCGAGCATATTTTCAAGCCACTCGAAATGCATGACACCGGGTTCAAGCCGGCGGACAAAAAGCGGTGCGCGCCGACGGAGGAAAGACGCGACGAGGTATACAACGGCTTTCTCCGGGGCGATGTCCACGACGAGAAGGCGTACATCCTCGGCGGCGTCGCCGGTCATGCCGGTTTGTTTTCGACCGCGTCCGACCTCGTGAATTTCATCGAAATGATTCTGAACGGCGGGAATTTCCGCGGCCGTCAGTTCCTGTCGGCGCCGACGGTCGATCTGTTGTTTCAGCCGCAGGTGGAAATGAAGAACGGCGTTTCCCTCGACACCAACCAGCGTGGTCTCGGCTGGATCATAAAGGGAGACTATCCCTCGTCCGGCGATTTGGCAAGCCCGGAGACGATCATGCACACCGGATTCACGGGAACCAACATCTTCATCGACCGGATCAACAACATCGGATTCGCCCTGCTCACCAACCGGGTGCATCCGACCCGTAACAATCTGAAAATCATCCCGTTTCGTTGCAAACTGGGGAACTATATCATAAGTCATTTCTATCAACGGAGGAACAATGGAAATCAAGCGATTTGAACCCGTAATGATAAAGGACGTCGTCAACCTGTGGAACGAGAGCGTTTGTCCCTACAGCATCTACGCCCCGTTCACTGAAGACGTCTTCAAGGAAAAATTTCTGAACAACCCGCATTTCGATCCTGACGGGATGCTTGTGGCGGCGGAGGACGGAAAAGTCGTCGGCTTTGGCAACGCTGTTTATAACAACCAGGGCAAGGCGCCCCAGGAAACGCCGGGTTACATCACCTGCGTCGCTGTGGATAAGAACTACTGGCGTCGCGGCATCGGCACGAAGATCCTGAACGCCTTAGAAGCGTTCCTGAAGGAAAAAGGGAAGACCTTCATCCGCTGCCTGTTCTTCAATCCGATCAGGCTGGAATGGCACGTGCCCGGCTATGACCGGCACGAACATCCCAACGCTCCGGCGATTCCCTTCAATTCGCCGTTTTACTTCCTGCTGCTGGCGAACGGATACAACGTGAACGGCCAGGAAGACGCCTATCACGTCAACCTGAACACCTATACCCTTCCGGACGCGGTCGTGCGGCGGATGCAGGATAACGAAAAGGACGGCTACACGATCACGATTTATGATCCGGCCAAGCATCACGGTTTTGACGAACTGTTCGACGCTTTGAAAAACGAGGACTGGCGCCAGTCGATTACGAACAACCTGAAGAAGGAAAATCCGGCCCCGGTCATCATTGCCCAGAAGGACGGCGAGATCCTGGGTTTCACCGGCCCGCTCGCGACGTTGTCCACCGGGCGCGCCTTCCTCGCTGGTCTCGGCGTGCATCCGAAGGCGCAGCGCCGCGGCCTTGGCAAATCCCTGTTCTGCATGCTTTGCGAGGAATCGAAAAAGAACGGGGCGAAGTTCATGACCCTGCACACGGGCGCCACCAACCCGGCCCGGGAGATCTACCTCTACGCCGGGATGCGCGTCGTCCAGTCATTTGCGATCATGAGAAAGGAATTGGTGTGAGATGACCAAAACGATCATAGCGATCGGCGGGCATGTCGGCGATATGGAACTTACGACCGGCTGCGTGCTCGCCCATCAGGCGCTGAAAGGCGATAAGATCGTCACCGTGGCGCTGACTGCCGGCGAGCGCGGCAACCCCAAGGACATGTCGGTAAGCGACTACCGCGTCCAGAAAGTCCGCGAGGCGGAGGAATTCGCGAAGATGCTAAACGGCGAGGCGATCGTCTTCCCCTATCCGGACGGCGAGCTCCCCGATAACGAGCAGGTGCGTTTTGAAGTCGCGGCCGTCATCAGGAAGTACCGCCCCAACATCATCTTCACCCATTGGAAGAACAGCATGCACAAGGATCATGCCAACTGCCATAAGATCGTCGTCGATGCCGCGTTCCTCGCGGCCGTGTATGACGGCGCGAAGCTTTCCGGCGAGAAAGCCTGGGCTCCGGTCTACTTCGCCGAAAACTGGGAAGACCGGGAAGGGTTCGATCCTTACATCTACATTAACTGCAGTGACGGATATGACCTCTGGACCGAAGCGATCAAGAAGCATTGGTTCATCATGAACAGTCCGTCCTTCCGTTACTATGATTACTACACGCACCTGACTTACGTCAGAGGGTGCCTGGCGAAATACAAACACGCGCAATGCTTTAACGTCTTCGATTATCAGAAGTTCACAAAGATGGAATTATAATGAAACCAACAAAACTGAAAAAGGGGGATACGGTGGGGATCATTTGTCCCGCTTTTTCTATTTCTACGCACTCGCCGCGGATCCCCGTGCTGGAAGACTATTTACATAGTTTGGGGCTTGCGGTCAGATACGGGGAAAGCTTCGGGGCGTCTTACGGGTATCTTGCGGGCGCGGACGAATTGCGCGCGCGGGATTTCGAGGGGATGTTTTCCGACGATGGAATCGCGGGCATCATCTGCATGCTGGGCGGTTACGGCGCAACGCGGATCATCGACCGGATCGACTACCGGCTGATTGCCGCGCATCCGAAACTGTTCGTCGGTTTCAGCGACATCACGGCGTTATTGAACGCGATTTATAGTAAAGCCGGCGTTCCGACCGTGCACGGAGCGCTTGGCGTCTATCTCGGCAATCCCGATTTTGACGAAGTTTCCCGTCGGGATTTCGAGACGTTGTTGTTTACGGGCCAGAAGGGGCGCGTGCTTAAAAACCCCAATGACGACGCGGAAACGATTACCGGCGGCGCGGCGCGCGGTATTCTCGTCGGCGGTAACCTCAGTTTGGTCGCCGCCCTTGAGGGAACGCCCTACGCTGTGGACTTTACCGACAAAGTCGTGTTTCTGGAAGACGTGGACGAGAAACCTTACCGCATTGACAGGTTTCTGTCGACGTTGAGGCTTTCCGGGAAACTGGATAAAGCCCGGGCTTTCGTTTTTGGCACCTTCAGCAATTGTGACGACGCCGCCTCGGCATGGCAATGCCGCGACGTCATCGCCCAATACATGGAGGACTGCGCCAAACCGGCAATATATAACTTCAGTTCCGGTCATTCATTTCCATTCATCAATCTTCCGATTGGACTGGAAATCGAGTTCGACGCAAACGCGAAAACTTTGACCTTGCTAGAGGATCTGTACCGATAGCCTTTGTTGAATAAGTTGCGCGAAAGGAGGAAGCGTGTCGGCTGCCAACGCTAAACCATAATGATACCAATCAAAAGATTTAACAAAGAAGGTAACATCACTTATTTCCGCAGCGACCGGGAGGTGCTTATCCCGGATCGATACGTGGAAAAAGAAGAGGAAACGCGGGGGGTATGGTTTTCAACCGTGGCCAATATCGATCTACCGATGGTCGAAAGCGTCGAAAGCAGTCAGAGGTTTTTGCTTTCGGTGATCGATAAAGTCAAGGAGTATAATCTGAACACGATTATCTTCCAGGTGAGGCCGTGCAACGACGCCATGTATGAATCGGAGGTGAACCCGTGGAGCGAGTTTTTAACCGGCAGGCAGGGTGTCGATCCCGGTTTCGACGTGTTCGGCTGGTTTGTCGAGCGCGCGACGGCGGCCGGCATCGAGGTCCACGCCTGGCTTAATCCCTATCGGGTTACGAATAAAAAACTGTCCGATCTCAACATGACGAAGTCGGAGTATTTGGAGACGCTGGCCGAGAAAAATTTCGCCCGCCTGCATCCGGAACTGGTGATCGAGACTGTCCAGAACAAACTGATCCTCGACCCGGCGAGCGAGGAAGTACGGGAATTCGTGGCGGAAAGCGCCCTTGAGATTGCCCGGAAGTATAATGTCAAGGCGATTCACATGGACGACTATTTCTATCCTTACGAGGCGATCATCGACGATACGGAAAATGACAAGTTCCTTGCTTCGGGGTTTGAGAAACTCGGTGATTACCGCCGCGACAACATCAACCGCCTGATTAAGAAGATGTCCGATAAACTGAAGACCCTGCCGCGCAAGGTCGAGTTCGGCATCAGTCCGTTCGGCATCTACCGCACCAACAGCAAGTGGTTCGATAAACCCAGCGAGGCGGCCTGGGAAAAGGGTTCGGACAACCATCCGACCTGCCTGACCTGTTACACTGGTCTATATGCCGATATCTACCACTGGATGCAGATGGGTTGGATCGACTATGTCGTGCCACAGAACTATTTCGAGTTCGATTACTGGCGCACGACCGAGGACGGAAAGACGTACGAGGTCGTAAAATACGCCGATCTCACCAAATGGTGGGCGGAAATCGCCGCCGAGACCGGCACCAAGTTGTACATGGGTCAGGGTTTGTATCGTTACCGCGACGAGGGAAACTGGAGCAACCCTGAGGAGATCATCAACCAGCTCCGTTACAACCAGAATCACCAGAACATCGTCGGGACGATTTTCTTCACCTACAAGCACCTTTATCTTGATGACACCCCTTCCCTGGTGGAGGCGCGGAAGCAATTGAAGGCGTTGTGGACGAAGCCGGCCCGACCCGTATGAAAGGCTGATTTTATCTCAGCCTTTTTTTTCGTAGTCGGGCCGGTTATCCGGCTTTCTTTTTAGGTTACTATAATTTGGGTAACAAATATTTAATTTCATCTTGAAAAAAAGCGTTTTTTATAATATAATAATACATAGAAGATAGAGGGATTCCCGGCCTCCCCGGTCGGGAAATGAGGAGAATCTATGCACAGAATTTATCCCAACGTGAAGAAGATGAATTTTACCAGTGTCAATGACTATATCTTACCGGAAAAATTCATCATTTTTTTTAATAGGGAAATGGTAAACGTTTTTAATAAGCTTTCGGCGTCCCTGGATTGCGCGGAGGGGAGTTACGACGACGCCGATATTTTGTTCATGGAGGATTCGAGTCTTTCCGACGAGGGATACAGGCTGGAAATCGGCGCGCATGAAATCACCGTTCACGCCAAAAGCGAGAACGGGGCGTTTTATGGCGCCGTTACTTTAATCCAGTTGCTCAGTTCGGCGCCGGGACGCATCCGAACCCTGGTGATCGAGGACGAGCCGGATCTGAAGGTGCGCGGCTTCATGCTCGACATCAGCCGGGACAAGGTGCCGAAGGTTGTGACCGTGAAGAAGATCATCGACATGATGAGCGACCTGAAGATGAACCACCTGGAACTCTACGTCGAAGGTTTCAGTTTCGGTTATCCTTCCTTTGAACGCTATCTGGAGGAAGACGGCTATATCTCCGTCGATGAGTATAAGGAACTTGAGGCATATGCCCGCGCCCGGTTCATCGATCTCGTCCCGAACCAAAACGGGTTCGGCCATATGACGAAATGGCTGGAAAAGGACGAGTTCAAGGATCTCGCGGAATTACCGGACGGGATATTTCTCTGGGGCCGGATGCGCAAGCCGAGCACCCTGAACCCGCTCGACCCGCGGTCTCTGGAACTGGTCAAAGCGCTTTACCGGGATATGCTTCCAATTTCCTCCTCGAAATATTTCAACATGAATTTCGACGAGCCGTTCGAACTGGGGAAAGGCAAGTCCAAGGCCGAATGCGAACGGATCGGCCTGGGGAACGTATATATTGATTACGCCCTGAAAGCCTACGAGGAAATCAAAAAATATGGCAAGACTCCGCTCATCTGGGGCGACGTCCTGATCAAACATCCGGAATTGTTGCACCGGTTGCCGGAAGACATGATCTTCGTCGACTGGGGTTATGACGCCGGTTATCCCTTCGCGCGGAATTTGCGGAGGCTGAAGGAACTGGGGATCAAGTTCATGGCCGCCCCGGGGACGACGAGCTGGTGCAGTTTCGCCGGGCGGACGCAGGACTGGTGGGAAAACATCACCAACGCCTGCGTGTATACGAAGCTCTACGGTGGCGAAGGCATCCTCCTTACCGACTGGGGGGATTTCGGTCACCTGCAGTTCCTCCCCGTTTCCTACCCGCCGCTGGCCTATGCCGCGATGCTGAGCTGGCGCGTGGCCGAAGGGACATACCTTACGCTCCGCGATTACCTTAACCGCGCGGTATATCAGGATGAGAATAACATCATCGCCGACGCGGCGCTTGATCTCGGCAACTATTACCGTTACCTGAACGAGTACCGTTCCAACGGCACCGCCGCCTTCCATAACTTTATGTGGGCCGTCTACGCAATTGGCGAGGACGATCCGCGCGGATATTATCGCCAGCGGACGGCGACGCTTGTGCTGGATTATGAGAAGTACTTGTTCCTGGACGCATTTCTGACGGCCAAGGAAAAGGAGATTGCGGCGGCGGAGATGAAGGCGGAAGACGCCGACCTGATCAAGGCGGAATACTTCCAGACGATCGCCCTGTTGCGTAACATCTTTGCTTTAAACATTGCCTATAACGAAAACATCGACAAACATACACGGGCCGGGTTGCTTGAAAACGTCCTTGCGGAACGCGATAGTTTCCTTGCTAAGCAGAAAAGGTTGTGGCTTGCGCGGAACAAGGCGGGCGGACTTGCAAGCAGTCTCGGTTACCTGGACAAATTCTATCGATTTCTTGAAGCGACATTAAATCACATAAGAGGTGGAGACCATGAAGGGTAAATTGAAAATCGACGTGAAGATGGTTAGAAAGGGAATAGGGATTTTCCTTTTGACGGCTTTGCTGACGGTGTTCGTCGTCGTCATCGTACAAAGTTTCAGGCCTAACCATACCTATTCGCAATCAATAGCGCCGAGCGTGTTGATTCCGGACGGCAGTTATAAAGACTTTCTGAAAATCAAACAGGGCTTGCCGGCCGACGCGCTCGACGAGTACGAGTTAAGTTTTGACGAGTTGCGTAATCGCAACATGCTCCCGCAGCTTTCGGACGATATCATCATTCCGGGAACATCCGCGGTGGCAAGCGATAACGCCGACGGTTTCGGGACCGTGCAGATCAAGGACAGCACGGGCCAGACGGTCGAGGCGTACCTGACCACCGAGCTGGGCTTCGCCACCTGGACGATTCCCAATATCCCGCAAGCCGGTCTCTATCGCGTCTACGTGAATTACTTCCCCTGGAAACACGGCGGCGCGACGATTGAAAGAAAAATCATCGTCAACGAGAACATCGACACGAACACGACGCTGGATTACCCCCTGCAGTACGATGATCTGATCAACATCAAGTTCCCGCGCTACTGGCGCGACGATGGCGAACTGGTCCAGGACATCGGCGGAAACGACATGAAACCGCGGCAGGTGGAAATCGACACGATATGCCGGAAAGAATACATTCGCGACCACGCCGGTTACGTCGTCGAACCGTTCCTCATTTATTTCAAACAAGGCGAGAATACCATCACGTTTGAGTCGATTCGGGAAGCGATGGCGATCGTCTCGATCGGCATCACCTCATATGTGCCAATCCAGACATACGATGAGTATCGCGATCATTACGAGCAATTAGGATACACCGACGTCGCCACCCTCGATCAGGCAATCAGAATCGAGGGCGAGGCCGCGACGGAGCGGACGGCGCCGACGCTGTATGCGATCTCCGACCGGACCGACCCGAAGAACGTTCCCGTCCACCCGGTGAAACTCAAACTTAACGCCATTGGCGGCAGCAAATGGTCGACGCCGGGAGACGCCATCACCTGGGAAATCGACATGACCGATCACGAATCGGGACTCTACTATATAACCTTCCGATCCAAACAGGACACGTCGAGGGGACTTTTCTCCACCCGGCGCGTCTACATCAACGGAGAGATTCCCTTCATCGAAGCCAACAGCGCCCGCTTCTCCTACAGCAGCGGATTCAAAAACGTGACGCTCGGCACCGATAAGGAGCCCTTCGCCTTCTTCCTCGAGGGCGGGAAGGTCAACACGATCACAATGGAAGCGACGCTCGGCGATTACAGCGAACAAATCAACAAGGTGCAAAGAATCGTCGACAAGCTGAACAACCTGTATATAAGAATTATCGCCGTTACCACCGTCAACCCCGACCCCTATCAGGAATATAACCTGTACGGCGAGAACGCCCGGGTCGAAGGGACGCTGGAAACATTGAGTGAGGCGGCCGAAGGCCTTGAGGAAGTCTCGGCGCGGATTACGGAAATATCCGGTGAGAAAAGCGACAAAGTCGCCGTCGTCGACAAGATGGCGATCCAGTTGCGCAAGATGCTGAAGAAGCCGCGGACCATCCAGCAGCGTCTCAGCGACTTCGCGAAAAACCTTTCGGCGCTCGGCACCTGGATCAGCGATATCAAGGAACAGTCGCTCACGGTCGAGTGCCTGTGGGTACACACTTCCATGAAACAGTTGCCGAAGGCGAATTCCAACTTCTTCGCCAAGACCTGGTTCGATATCAAAGCCTTCTTCATGTCCTTCCGGTTCGACTACGAACTGGTCGGGAAACTGGAATCGGTTCAAAGCGAAAAGACGATCGAGGTTTGGTTCCTGACAAGCGCCGTCGCCGGCCGCGAACAGGCGAACGCCATCAACACGCTGATGGCGAACACGTTCACAACGCAATATAACGTCAACGTCGACCTGAAGGTCGTCGCCCCGTCGGTCTTGCTTTCCGCGACGCTGGCGGGGATCGGTCCGGACGTCGCCATCAACGTTGACAACGGCTTGCCCGTCAACTACGCGATGCGCAACGCCGTCATGGACGTTTCCGGGTTCGACGAATTCTACGAGGTCACCGGAATCTGTTCCGCCAAGAACGCCGCGGCGGGGTTGTGCGATCCCAATGTCGATTATAACGAAGGCCGGTTGGATGACCCCTACGCCCAGTATCTGTTCTTCGAAAGCGCGATGGTCCCGTACGAATACGACGGCGGCTACTATGCGCTCCCCAACACCCAGTCGTTCCTCGTAACCTTCTATCGCAAGGACATCTTCGAAGAAAGAGGTTGGCTGGTGCCGGAAACCTGGGACGACGTCACGAGCCTGGTAACCGAACTGTCGATCTCCAACCTGAGGTTCTACCTGCCGATATCGCCCGTGGGCGCCTCCTCGTACGTCAACTCCGGATTTGCGACGATGCTCTACCAGCGGGGCGGAACGTTCTACCGCAACGGCAACCGCGAGTCGAACTTTGATACCGAGGAAGCGATGCAGGCCTTCGAGTTATGGTGCCGGTATTACACCGACTACGGGTTCTCGCTCCTCGTCACCAACTTTGAGAACCGTTTCCGGACTGGCGAGATGCCGATCGGCATCACCGGTTACGAGCTCTTCAACCGCTTGACGGTCTTTGCTCCGGAAATCGCTGGTAAATGGTCGTTCGCGCCGCTGCCGGGCATATACAAGGACGGCAAGCTGAACAACCAGGGCGCCGCCTCGGGTTCGGCCGTGGTTATGCTGAAACAGACGAAACGCGAGCAAAACTACGAAGCGGCCTGGGACTTCATGCGCTGGTGGGTATCGAAAGACACGCAAGTCAACTACGCGCGCGAATTGGAATCGATCCTCGGCGCCGCTGCCCGTCACAACACCGCGAACGTCAAGGCGTTCCAGAACCTGGCCTGGACGCGCGAGGAAAAACAGACATTGATCGAGCAATGGAGTAAGAGCGTCGGCGTTCCGGAAGTGCCGGGCGGCTACTACACCGGCCGAAACTTGGAAAACGCCTTCCGCGAAGTCGTCAACAACGACAGCAATCCGCGCGAGACGCTGCAGGACTACATTACCATGATCAATAACGAGATTACCAAAAAACGCAAAGAATTTGGATTGGACTAGAGGAAGGCAATGGAAAATACACAAGTACAAACCCCAACGGAAATTCCTGCTTTTCCGAAAAAAATAGGAAAACTGCGGAAATGGTGGCAAGAAAAATCGGCGCAGCTTGACCGCTGGAGTCGGAAAAAGCCGTTTCGCCGGAAACTATACCTGAACCGCACGTTGTATCTGATGATGCTGCCGTATTTATTGTTGTTCACATTATTTACGGTAGTCCCGGTCGTCATGAGTTTCATGCTCGGCTTCACCTACTTCAACATCCTCGAATCGCCGAAGTGGGTGGGCTGGGATAACTACATCGACTTATTCCTCAACGACCCGATCTTCATCATCGCCGTTAAGAACACGCTGATCATCGCCCTAATTACCGGGCCGATCGGATACATGCTGTCATTCGTCGTCGCCTGGCTGATCAACGAACTACCGCGGTATTTACGGTCGATCGTCACCCTGGTGTTCTACGCGCCGTCGATTGCGGGCGGGGCGATCACGATCTGGTCGCTGATCTTCGCTAGCGACATCTACGGTTATGCCAACGCCTACCTGATCGAGTGGGGAATCATCAGCGAGCCGATCACCTGGCTCCAGAACGCTAATTACATCCTTCCGATCGTCATCATCGTGCAGTTGTGGATGAGTCTGGGCGTTAACTTCCTCGCGATGATCGCCGGTTTGAAAGGCATCAACCGCGAATATTATGAGGCGGGAGCTGTTGACGGCATCCGGAACCGCTGGCAGGAACTGTGGTACATCACCCTGCCCAACATGAAATCGATCCTGATCTTCTCGGCGGTTATCCAGATCGCCGGCTCCCTGAACGTCGGCGCGGTCACGACGGCGCTGGCCGGTTTCCCCTCCGTGCAGTACGCGGGCCACACGATCGTCAATCACCTGCAGGACTACGGCCATATTCGTTTTGAAATGGGCTATGCCTCGGCGATTGCGACGATCATGTTCCTGGCGGCTATCCTGCTTAACAAACTCATCAGAAGAATCATCAGAAAGGTGGGAACATGATGGCTAAGCGCGAAATCGACTACGAAGAGAAACTCCAGGAAAAGTTAAGAAAGAAGGAAGAAAAGCAGATCAGGCGCAATGAACGCAAGTCGCGTTCGATCGACTCGCGGCCGTTCGCGGAAATCTCCTCCTTCAAGATCCTGATAAAATCAAGGCGGCGGAAACGGGTCAACCGCTCGCGCGCCGGTGACATCATCCTCTTCATCATCCTTTCGTTCGCCGGCATCCTGAGCGTCCTGCCGCTGGTGCTGATCGTCAGCAACGCCTTCAAGCCGCTCGACGAAATCTTCCTATATCCGCCGAACTTCATCGTTCGCAACCCCACACTGAATAACTTCCGCGACCTGGGGATCGTGCTTGCGACGTCGCTGGTTCCGTTCTCCCGGTACCTGTTCAACACCGTGATGATCACGATCATCGGGACTGTCGGCCACCTGTTCATTGCTTCGATGTGCGCTTACCCGCTCGCCAAGTACAAGCTCCCCGGAAACAAGTTCATCCTCACGATGATCACTTACTCGCTGATGTTCCCGGCGGCGGTCACGGCGATCCCACACTTCCTGATCCTGAACTGGTTCGGCCTCATCAACACCCACTGGTCGATCATCCTGCCGGTCATCGCCTCGTCGCTGGGCCTCTACCTGATGCGTCAGACGATGGTCAACGTGCCGACGAGCCTGCTGGAATCGGCGAAACTGGATGGGGCGGGCGAATTCACGATTTATAGAAAGATAGTCATGCCGCTGGTGAAGCCGGCCTCGATCACCCTCGTGATCCTCAACTTCCGTAACCTCTGGGGCGCCGAGGGCTCGGTCACGATCTTCAGCGAGCAAAAGAAGATGTTAAGTTATGCCTTAAGCCAGATTGCCACCGCCGGTCCAGCGCGGCAGGGAACCCTGGCAGCCGTTAGTTTGATTATGATTACCGTTCCTATCATCATGTTCATCATTTCCCAGAACCAGATGATCGATACGATGGCGCACTCGGGAATGAAGTAGGAGGTAATGATGAGAAAATACTACAGGTTTTTAATCGCGATTCTTATAACATTTATGTCAATAACCCTGGCCCCGGTTGAGGCGGCCGTTGGATACAACTACTCCCATGACGGACGGTTGATCTACTCCACCGTCGGAATGTCGGTCTCGGCCGACGGTATCTACACGGTCATCAGCGACCGCTGGACCAACAGTTCCGGAGACAAGGTAGTCTCGGAAGAGTTTAAAAGCCCGGCGGACCTGTTCCTGTTCACCGAGGAAAGCGGCGAGGACGTCATCTACATCGTTGACTCCACGAGCAACATCCTCTACGTCTTCGACGGCAACGTGAACTTCCAGTACAAATTACGCCGCTTCGAAATCAGGCCTGAGGATTTCCTCAACAACAAGGCGCTGCTTGCGAAGATAAAGACGCGGCAGGGAACGGGGGGCGAAGCGCAATCGATAAGCTTTACGAATTATCTGAAACAGCGCGGCCTGCTGGTCGACGATTTCTTCGACCTCGCTTCCAAGCCCTACGAGGAACGGACCGCGGACGAAAAATTCTATATTGACTGCTATGAACTGACAGGCGTATATCGGTCCCTGCGTCCCAAGAAGGACGCGCAGGGCCTGCCCGTCAAGGACGAGAATGGACTTCCGGTCATGGAAGACCTGATCTACCTGTGCGATAAGAATAACAACCAGATCGTCATTCTCTCCGCCGATGATTACCGGGTCGTGCAAGTCGTCCCGGCCCCGGAAACGGTCAACTTCGCCGGCAAGGTGTTCAAACCGAGAAGGCTTGTGACCGACGCGAAAGGCCGGATCTACGTCATCTCGGAGGGCGTGTATGAAGGCATCATGATGTTCTGGCCGGAAGGCGAATTCAGCAGTTTCATGGGCGTCAACTACGTCAGCCTGTCCTTCTGGGACATCTTCTGGCGCCGCTTCATGACCGAAGAGCAAATCCGCCGCCAGCAACAGATCGTCAATACGACCTTCACGAGTCTGGCGATCAAGAACCAGTTCATATATACGACATCGCGGGCAATCAATGATACCGACGACTCGCGGATGATCAAGCGTCTGAACGCCGAGGGCAAGGACGTCCTTACCCGGAACGGCTATCACGATCCGAAAGGCGACCTGATCTATGTGCGGACCGGTGTCGACCAGGCCTTGCGCGGGCCGTCCCGCTTTACTGCGATCGCCGTCAATGATTATGGAGTATATACGGTCGCCGATGAAAAATCGGGTCGCCTCTTCACTTATGACGACGAGGGCTACCTCCTCTACATTTCCGGCGGCCGCGGGAACGAGTTCCGCGATCTGAACAACCCGGTGGCGATCTGCTACCAGGGTGAGAACATCATCGCGCTCGACGCCGGCAGTAAGGCCGTGCTCAGATTCGTTCCGACCGACATCGCCGTCGTCATCAACAAGGCCTCAAAATATCATTTTGACGGGAACCTCGTGGCCTCATCCGAAGAATGGAAGAACGTTATCGCCAAGAACCCGAACTACGAATACGCCTACGTCGGCATCGGCAAGTCGCTTCTAAACGAGAAACGCTACCAGGAAGCGATGAGCTATTTCCAGACCGGTCACGACGTGAAGTATTACTCCAAGGCGTACAAGTTATACCGCGATGAGGTGGTCGCGAAGTATTTCACCCCGATCATCACCGTCGGCGTGTTCATTGTCGTCGGTTTGGTTGCCTATCAGACTTATCGCAATATCCGGTATAAGGCCAAGGATGAGGAAGCCGGAGAAGGAGACGAATAATGAATAAAACGATAGCAGTGGAAAAGAAGCCTTTCGGCGAACGACTGAAAAACTTTTTCCGCAACGTCTACGAGGATTGCCTCAAGTTTCCCACTTATATCCTCGTTCACCCGATCAAGGGATTTGACATTTTCAAGCGCGAGAAAAAGGGGAAGATGTCAGTTGCCATCACCTTCCTGATTCTTCTTTGCTTCGTTCAGATTCTGGAAGTGCAGTATTCCGGCTTCATTGTCAATCCCCGTAACGTCAACGAGATGAACACGCTTTTGGAAATCTCCTACATCGTCATTCCCGTGCTCGTCTTCACGGTGGCGAACTGGAGTGCGACGTCGTTCCTCGACGGAAAAGGGAAAATGAACGAGATCTTCATGATGCTTTGTTATTCGCTCTTTCCTTTGATCTTCGCAAAGCTGTTTGGAATCACCATCTCCAACGTAATCATCCAGTCGGAAGCGGGATTGTACACCCTGATTCTGGGCCTGGGTCTTTTCCTGATGGTATACATGGTCTTTTTTGGTCTGATATCCATTCACGAATACGGCCTGCTGCGCTGCATCGCCTCCCTCCTTCTGACGGCGCTGGCGCTATTGATCATCGCGTTCACGGCGATGCTGGCATATGACTTGTTCCAGAAAATCTACGGTTTCATATATACCATTTACCGTGAAATCACGCTCAGGTATATATAGGAGGAGCAAAGATGAAATTTCTGAGACTCAAATATATCATAATCTTCGCTCTGGTGATCATGGTCGGAGTCTTCGCCCTGCTGTATTTCGTCGGCGGACTGAAGGCCCGGGCCCTTGACAGTGGGAACATCCCGTTCAGCCTCGAGGGTTACGTCGATTATTCCGGGTATAATGCCAACGGGATAAAAGTCGTACCGTATTCAACCGAGCAAGAAAAACAAGCGCTGATCGAGGGAATCGACCCATCGACTTACACCGTCAAGCCCGATCGCATCGAGTTCCACCTCAATCGCGAACGGATCGTCGCGCAAAACGACATTTACACGATGTTTTTCGATGAGCAAACCACGATCGTGTCGGTCGCCGTCAACGAAACTTGCGCGCCTCCGGCGGGCAAGACCTTCGAAGGGCTCGATAATTACGACAAGTCGACCTGCGGCGTCGTTTACGATTCCGCGAGCACCGTCGATCAGGACCCCTCCGATGCCCGCTCTAATTTCAAACTCCAGTACATTGGTTCAAATGGGAAGGTGGGCGTATGGTACAACACGATTGATCACAGCGTGGTCTACCTGAACCAGTTAAAGAACGAAAAGGAAAGACACTACTCGGTCAAACTCGTGGATAACGGCGTCGAAGTGCTCTACGATATCGGCAACTTCGTCATCATCAACAGCTTCTTCCCGAAGAAATTCGACCGGCAGATGCTTCTCGATTACTTCGTCGGTAACACGATGTTCCATGTGCGCGTCAAGACCGTTAAAGTCGGTTCGGAGAACGTAAACTACATGGAATACATCGGCACCGGCGTGACCTGGTCGAAGGAAGCGGCTGAATATCTGGAGCGGAACGGCCTGGCAACGGTCACCCCGGCGTCAAGCCCGAACCCGATCATCGACGAGGACGGCAACGAGCTTCCGGCCAAATGGAATCTTTCGGACATGCTCGCTACTGATGAGGAAGGCCGGCCGCTCAACAAACTCAAACTGGAAATGGGTGTCCATTATAACTCGAAGGACTACGGCGATCCGGACGCTTCGCCGGTAATCATCAACCCCTTCTCCAACTCGTATATCTACGGGCAATATCTGAACGCCAACTTCTATTTCCCGGTAAGCATGATTACGCACGAGGACGGTACAAAGGAAACCTACAGTTCCGACTGGAGCGGTAACCACGCCAATGCCTCGCCGTATTTCGAGTTGAAATCGCCCGGTTATCTTCAGTTGAACCTGTTATACGACCTTTGGTATCGTAAACATACTGAGGAAAATCCCAACTGGTTCTATCTGAAACTGATGGAAAGAACCGACGAATTCGGGAAGAAGACTTTCGTCCGCGACTACATCCTATATGATGAGAACCCCTATGACGAAGAGGAAGCGACCCATGTCGTGATCGGTGGTTTCCAGAAACGCGACGACGCCGGCAGGTTCCTCTACGATGAGAACGGGGCCCCGATTCAGGAAGTTTTTACGATCGAGGACGCCCAGATCCAAAACCAGAACTTCGGCGAGGCGGTTGAAGCCTACCCGCCGGTATTCCGGGTGGCGATGCGCTTCACCCTGACCGATAAGGGCATGGACGTCGCGATCCTCGACGAATCGATTATCGAAGGTAAAGGGAAGACCTATAAAGAAGACGGACAGTCGACGATTTATTCGCACGACGCGAAATTGTGCAAAATCGAGGTCATGCCCAACTTTACCACCAACGACGATTTGAACAGCGAGGGCTATATCATCTTGCCGGACGGGAGCGGGGCGATCATGCAGTTCAACAGCCCCAAGAGCCCGCTTGGCTATCAGGCCGAGTTCAAGGAATTCTACGGTATCGACCAAACCTTCACCAGAAGGATCGCCGAGGATAACGCCGACAACAAAAAATTCATGTTGAACATGTACGGTTTCCTAGATAAGACCGAAAGAAAAGGCATATTGGCGATCGTCGACAGGGGAGCCAGCCTGACTTCGGTAAAGGCCGACTTCAAACGCGCCGAAAGCCAGTATGTGGCTACGACCAAGAACGAGGCCTACTTCAGCATCAAATTCCGCGAATCGGAAACCGTGCAGGTCGGCACTTGGGCGACGTCGCGGTACACGAAATGGTCAACGAAAAAGAGCGATACCGATTTTGTTTTCAAGTTCGTCTTTTTGCAAGCCGACGAATTCGTCGATGACGATGGCCGGATAAACTATGTAATGCTGGCGAAAAAATATCGGGATTACCTGATCGAAAAGTACCAGATCGAAGAAAAGGACGTTACCGATAAAACGGTGTTGTTCCTGAACATGCTCGGGGCGTTCGAGAAACGCACGGTCACGCTGGGTATTCCCGACGTCAAGGATTACAGCCTGACGACCTACGAGCAGGCCCGGGCGATCATCGAGGATTTGCAGGCGGAAGGATTTGAAGACTTCGTTGTCAGCTATACGGCTTGGACGAAAGACGCGATGGAACCCGAGGCGACCAACAAACTCAAAGCCGCAAGGGTCCTGGGCGGCGCTTCCGATCTGCGCGCCCTTGCGAAATTCCTCGCCGATAACGGCATCGCTTTCTACCCGGAATTGAACATCGCCTCGAATAAGGGTTACGATTTCAGTTTCGGAGACATTAAATACACGGCGCGCAGCATCTCCAACAGCTACGCGCATCACCGGCCCTATGTGCTGGCTACCAACGTCGTCAACAGCACCGCCAAGGCGGTCAAACTGATCTCGCCGCGTTTCTACCATCATCTGGCGACGAAGGCGACGGCTTCGCTGGAAAAACTGACGCTGACCGGCGCTTTCGTGAGCGATCTCGGCAATGCCCGGATCGGCGATTACCGGCTCGGCATTTTCCCGGAAAACGGTAAAGACTATCAGGAAGATGCCCTGCAATACCTGAGCAGCGAACTCGACAAGGTCATGCTCTCGGCGCCGTTCGATTACGCGCTCGGATATGCTTCCGCCGCGGTCGACATCCCGCTGGAATCAAGCCTGCTTAAAGGCTTTGACTACTCGATACCGTTCTATCAACTGGTTGTCAGCGGCCTATTCGACTACGCCGGCATCCCCGTCAACTACAACAACGATCAATCGACTACCTGGTATATCCTGAAGTCGCTGGAAACGGGGTCCAACCTGTATTTCTACCTCTCGTACGAAGATACGAAAAACGTGAAGGAAACCGACTACCAGATGTACTTCAACACCTACTATGCCAACTGGAAGAACGATATCATCCGGATGAAAAACATCATCGACCAGACGGGAATTCACGGCGGTAAACTCAATTACCATAAAATCCTCCAGGATAACGTCGTCGAAGTCGGTTACAGCAACGGCGTTAAACTGATCATCAATTACAACACCACGGCATACACTGACGTTAAAACCGGTTTAACGGTCCGGCCTTCCTGGTTTGCCGTTGTCGAGGGAGGAAACGAATGAAGAAAATAAAGGAATTCTTCAATAAGATCGGCACGGCCATCAGCAAAGGCGTCAGATTCGTTTTCTCCGCGATTGGCCAGGGCTGGGACAAGTTATGGAGGACCAAACCGATGGCTAAGGTCAAGGAAGGCCTGCTCTATGTTCCCCGGAAGCTGACGGAAAACCTCAATTTCCGGCAACGGAAGGCGCTTTGGGGCGTGGTCTTCATCGTGCCGTTGATCATCGGCTTCATCTACTTTTTCTTCCTGCCCTTCATCGTGTCCATTATCTATTGTTTCTCCTACGTCGGTAACGCCGGGACGAAAACGGGCACCGGCGAGCATATCGGGATCATCACGGAATGGGTCGGACTGGATAACTTCCGCTACATCTTCCTGGAACATACGACTTTCCGGCAAACCCTGCTGAACTCGACCTTGAACACGTTGCTTACGTTCGTGCTCGTGCTGGTCTTCAGTTTGATCATCGCGGTACTGCTCAACTCGAAGTTCCGGGGCCGGGCGTTCGTCCGCGCGGTCTTCTTCATGCCGGTCATCTTCAACTCCCAGGCCGTCGACGTCGCGATGTCGATCGACGCCGCCACCCTGGATGCGACGATGGACGCGACGATGCAGGACGTGTTTTCCCGGATGTTCAATTTCAGCGATTTCCTGATCAACGCCAATTTACCGTCGTTTGCGGTATCGTTCCTGAGCACGGCTGCCGATCAGATCTATGACATCATATCCTATTCCGGCGTCCAGATCCTCATCTTCCTCGCCGGTATCCAGTCGGTGCCGAAACATCTTTACGAGGCGGCGAAAATCGAGGGGGCGACCCAATACGATATCTTCTGGAAGATCACTTTCCCAATGGTTTCGCCCCTGATGCTTACGGCTGGTGTTTATACGATTGTGGACTCGTTCCTGCGTTCCGACCTGCTGTCGACGATCAACGTCTTCAAACGGGCGGGAACGCGAGCCATGGCCAATGGTTTAGGCGAGTTATCCACCTACGGCATCCACGCAGCGATGTCGCTGATGTTCGCCCTGACATCGATTCTTTTGATCGCCATCGTACTATTCCTGCTGTCAAGGTTGGTGTTCTACTATGACGAGTAAAGAAAAGAAGACCTTCATCGAGAGACTGAAGGAAGAATACCGTCGGGTGAAAGGCGAGTGGACGAATCCGACCCTGATCAAGGTGCGCAAGCGGAAAGCGTTGATCTACACCGGCGCATTCGTGCGGACAATCATCCTGATCGGACTGGTTTTCATCATCCTCTTGCCGATCTTTGAAAAGTTCACCTATGCCTTCCGCGACCCGATGACCATCACTGACCCGCAGGTAGTGTTCATTCCCAAGCAATTGACCACGATAAACTTCCAGATTGCCTTTGAGCTCCTGGATTTCCGAAAATCACTGGGTAATACCATCCTATTGTCGGTAGTCACGACGTTGATACAGGTGATGGCCAGCGCGATCGCCGGATACGCGTTCGCCCGGCTGCGCTTCAAGGGCAGCGATATCATCTTCTACATCGTTCTCTTTACTCTGGTGGTACCGAACGAGACGTTGCATATCGCCCGCTTCCTGCAGTTCACGCATACGCGGTTCTTGGGATTGAAACTGATGGGGAACGCCTTGTCGATGTACATCATGGCAGCATTCGGCATGGGAATCCGCTCAGCGATCTTTATCTACCTGTTCCGGCAGTTCTTCCGCGGGTTGCCGATGGAACTCGAGGAATCGGCGGAAGTCGACGGCGCCGGCGTTTTCCGGA
>DGDS01000039.1 GCA_002385575.1 Caryophanales bacterium UBA3946
AGATGTGTATAAGAGACAGATATATATATATTCAGATTATTTTCCTTCCGGGAAGAACAAGATGTTTTTGGTGGCGAGGGGATATAATCCCAGGACGATGACCGGAATGAGGGAATAGCGCAGCATGTCCATCAGAATGTTTTCTTCCGGAAGCAACGCCTTCAAGCCAAGGAGGACGCCAACTGCCAAAACGATCGCGATGATCGACCTGATGATTTTTACTTTAAGCGATCCCTTGTCGGAAAAATTGACGAAGCGGTGCTCGATCGCGACCGCCGCGACATAACCAGCGAAGAAAGCATAGGACGTATAAAAATCGCGATAGATGCTGATGTTGTTAAAGTCCGATCTCCAGAAAACGAACACAAACGGCAGGAATACAACGAGCGAAGCCAGGTATAACAAAAGTTGCTTTTTCATGCTGTCTTCGAACTTGCGGTGAAGATATGCCCCGGCAAAGGCGACTCCAACGCCCAGCGCGATGGCCGCGAGTACGTCGGTGGGGTAATGGACGCCCAGGTACACCCGGGAAAAACCGATTATCACGATCATCGCCACCGCGACGATCGTGATTGCCCGCCGTTTGAAAAGCAGGGCGAACGAAGTATAGGTCACGGCCGCGGTCTGAGTATGGCCGCTGGGGAAGGAATACCCGGTTGCCGTTTCTGGCCGCACCGGTAGATACGTAGCGTCCGGATGCGTCCAGGGGCGCGCCCTTTTGACCAGCCCTTTGACAGCGTTATTGATCAATAACGAGTTCAGAATGGCATGGGCTAGCCTTTGTCCGACTTTTTTGGAATACGCGAAGTAAACCAGTATGAGCAGCACGATCAATACTTCCTTTTCCCCCAGGAAAGTAAACATTTCAAACATACGGTCGAAGAACGCGCTTGCCCCGTCGCGAATATTCTGTATAATCTTTATTTCCCAATCGCTCATCATCATCAATCCTTTCTACTCTTTATTTTAATATAAGCAAGCGAGAATGTAAAGAAAAAAGCAGGAGGAGATCTCCTGCTTCTCTACTTTACTATTCTTCCTTGACAACTTCTTTAATTGATGCTGCCAGCCCGGCGAGTCCTTGAATTTCCGAAGGAATGATGATTTTCGTCGCTTTTCCGTCCGCGACTGCCTGCAGCGCTTCATAGGCCTTTAAGGTGAGCACGGCCTTATCAGCGCCAGCCTTCTTCAGCATTTCCAGACCCTTGGCGGTTGCTTGCTGGACTTGGAGGATGGCTTCGGCCTCACCCTGCGCTTTCAGGATCGCGGCCTGCTTTTTACCTTCTGCTTCGAGGATCTGCGATTCCTTAAGACCTTCGGCCTGCAGGATTCTGGCGCTCTTTTCACCTTCGGCTTTGAGGATGGCCTCGCGCCGTTCGCGTTCCGCCCGCATCTGCTTTTCCATCGCGTCTCTAATATCTTTCGGCGGGAGGATGTTCTTGAGCTCAACGCGGTTGACCTTGATTCCCCACGGGTCGGTAGCTTCGTCGAGAATATCGCGCATCTTGGTGTTTATAAGATCGCGGCTGGTCAGCGTTTCGTCGAGATCGATTTCGCCGATGATGTTACGCAACGTGGTCGCCGTCAGTTTCTCGATGGCGAACAGCGGGTTATCAACCCCGTAAGTGTAAGCTTTCGGGTCGGTGATGTAGAAGAAGACGACCGTGTCGATCTGCATCGTGACGTTGTCCTTTGTGATCACCGGTTGCGGGTCAAAGTCCAGAACCTGTTCTTTGAGCGAGACCTTTTTCGTAATCTTGTCTAGAAAGGGGACGAGATAGTGAAATCCGGTTTCCCATGTGCGGTAGTATTGACCCAGCCTTTGCACAACATATGCGTGGGCTTGCGGGACGATCCTGACGCCGGAAGCCGCAATAATAACAAGTAAGACGAGAACGATAACAATCGCCGCGATGATAGCGTCATTCAAAAACAATGGAACAAAAAACATAAGCCCTCCTATTAATTAATTTTATATTTGTTTTGCCAGAGAAGGATTCTCTTATATTACGTGATTGATCCGCGTGTAACTATTTCCCTAAGCCTGGATGATAGGCGGCTCTTGGGGAATGCCGATGCCCGAAGGCAACAAGTTATCCATCCAATTATAACACTTCGATATCGGATTTGCTGTCGATTCTTGACACGATCAGTTTTATTCCCTCAATTCCGTCGACGGAAACAAGCGTTCCGGCTTCGAGCGTATCGTTTTCCTTGTTGATAGCGCGCCAGATACTGTTATCGACCTTGACCTCGCCGATCTCATAAGGCCGGACTTCCTTGGTAACGATGCCAACTTTGCCGACAAAACGGTCCGCATTGGTTCGAATGATCGTTCGGTTCGTGAGTTTCTTGGCAAATGGCCGGGTCAGGATGAGGGCGATGGTCGATGTGATAGCGAAGATGAAGAGCTGTATCAATGGCTTCGCGAACAGAATCCCGCAAATCAAGGCAACCAGGGCGCCGAGGGCAAACCAAATCGAGACCAGATCAAAGGTCTCCAGTTCAACGATAATCGTGACCAGGAATATTATAACCCAGGCCGCGATTAATGTCCAATCCAACCAAGTAAATTCTTTCAGAAAGTACATGCTACTGTATCTCCCTTTCCATATATACTTTTAAAAACTTCTTTGCCGGATCCCATTCACAAGGGAATTTGTACAGGCTTTTCCGTGCAAAGTCAAGCGGATAGAATTTACGGATGTTCTGGATGATATCTTTGCCGTTAATTCGCCCGTAGCTTGATTTGATCGAGATGGAACGCAAATCGTCCGGATTGTATTTGGACAGCATTGCTTCCTCTTTGTCGAGCGCCTTGATCAGAAGAATGTTTTCTTCCTTGCTGTAACCAATCAGCGTTTTATAGGCGTCACGGAAGTAATTTTTGGCGACGGTGTTCAAAGTGATGTTCGTCTCGTAAAGCGTCACGACGCCTTGCAGACTTTTGGAGAACCATTGAACATTCATCTAATTCCTCCTTTCGCTATATATTATACAACAATGTTCAAAATAATTCAAGATATTTACACAGAAATTCAAAAATATTTTTTGGGTTTGTCATTCTTTTCGGAAAATAATTGAAATGTCACCGACAATTGTGGTATAATACTATTCGTATTAAAGGAGGATTATAATGAGTAAGGCATTACTGAAAAAATATCTACTGCTCTTTTTCGTGATTCTGCTTCCCCTCGCCGCCGCTTTTTTAGTCGGCAATTACGGATACAGATCAGAAAAATTCGGGAAGTACGGGCAAGGGAAGTGGTACGATAAGTATCGGGCAGAATTTTACGATGAATTCTTTACCTTCGAAGATGACTTCACCACCCGAGATAAAATCCTACGGGCCCTGAAATACGGCCTTAACTCCCATTATAAACTCTATGATGAAGAGCCGATTTTTAGTCAGACTATCGAAAACGAAAAGGGCGAGAAATTATTCGTTCTGGAAATATACCGGGCGATATTTGAGATCGAGAAATCAGACCGGGTCGAGTATTTGTTTACGATGTATGACGTCCAGTATTTAAAACTAAGGGAGTGCTTTGACGTTGATAGCGGCGTAAAACAGGAAATCGAAAAAGCCAACGTTCCCGGAATCTCGGCGAAAATATTCAAGGTCGCATCTGACGGAACCGTCGTACGCTCACCCGACAGCGAGATCGGGTTCATGACGATTTCCGACATGTCGTCCGTCATCCCCGACTATGACGCGGACGTCGACTTCAAGCAGGGTTATTCCGGAAGCAAACGGAAGGATACGGACGAGCTGGTCGTGTGTCCGCTTGGATTCCACCGGATACCGGATACCGACTGGAACGAAACCGATAAGGCGCGACTCGAGATTTACGCTTCGGTCGAGGACGTCCTTGATGAAAACAATCAGCCGATAAAGACGACGGTAATCGAACTTGATCTTGAAGGTTATTACAGCGATCCCGCCAATTTTGACTATGAAGACTGGACCGAAAGTTACCGACAAATGCAGGATCCGGACAAAGCGGATTATTTCCGCTGGGTGTTCGGACATTATCTGTGGTGGATATCGCTGATCGCGTTCGGTCTCGTCGGCCTCATCACTTTCTCGTTCTATATCTTCTGGGTTGCGGAAAACGCCTATAACGAAAAAGCGGCCGGCAAGGCCAAGACGAAACGGCTGCGCAAATAACTGAGTATGCGGACCGTCCTTTCGAGGTAAAATATGAACATCGCGGGCATTGAGAAGACGATCATCAAAACCTACCGCACGCGCCTGTACCGCCCATTCGTTAACGCCCTCGCCGCTTATCAGATGATCGCTCCCGGCGACCGCATCGCCGTCTGCCTCTCCGGCGGGAAGGACAGTTTCGTGATGGCGAAATTGTTCCAGGAAACGGCGCGCCACGGGAAAATCGATTTTTCCCTGCAATTCATCACCCTGGATCCCGGCTATGGCAAGGAATACCGCGAACGCCTGGAGGCAAACGCCCGCCACCTGGGAATCCCGCTTTTGATCAGGGAAAAGAATCTTTTCAAAGCGGCGGCGAAACTTGGCGGAGAAAAGCCGTGTTACATCTGTGCGCGGATGCGTCGCGGCGCTTTGTACGAATTCGCGCGCGATTTCCGTTGCAACAAAATCGCCCTCGGACATCACTTTAACGACGCCGTCGAGACGATCCTTCTCAACCTCTTTTATGGCGGAAGTTTCGAGGTCATGATGCCCAAGCTGAAAGCGACGAACTTCCCCGGCATGGAACTGATCCGGCCGATGATCTATATCAAAGAAAAGGACATCATTAATTTCATGCGTTACGCCGGCATCGAGACTGCTACCTGCGGCTGCGAACTTGCCGGGGAGCGCGTCTCCATGCGGGCCGAGATGAAGCAGCTCATAGCCCGGCTGAAGAAGACCAACAAGGATGTCGACGTCAACATTTTCCATAGCGCCGAAAACGTCAATCTCGAACGCGTCCTGAAATGGCGGCAGCGGGGGAAAACATTTTCTTTCCTTGATTTTTATGATAACTGATTACGATAATTGAGTTTTGTGCTATAATCGAAAATATAAATAATTCAGGAGGTATACATGGCAAACACCAAATTCGTTTATATGTTCACGGAAACGGATGAGACGATGCGAAACCTCGTCGGTGGAAAAGGCGCTAACCTCGGCCAGATGACGAAGCTGGGCCTGCCGATTCCCCAGGGTTTTACCGTCACCACCGAGGCTTGCACTTATTATTACAATAACAACCGCCAGCTGTCGAAAGAGATCATCGAACAAATCGAGGCAGCGCTGAGCAAACTGGAAGAAATCACGGGCAAAAAATTCGGATGCCCTGACAATCCCCTGTTGGTCTCGGTCCGGAGCGGCGCCCGCGTGTCAATGCCCGGGATGATGGACACGATCCTCAACCTGGGATTGAACGACGCCGTCGTCGCAGGGCTGGCCGTGAAAACCGGCAACCCGCGGTTCGCCTATGACTCTTACCGGCGTTTCATCCAGATGTATTCCGACGTCGTCATGGGGCTGGCGAAGTCGACGTTCGAGGAAATCATCGACGAAATGAAAAAAGAGCGGAACATCGAACTCGACACCCAGTTCACCGCCGACGATTTCAAGGAAATGGTCGTCCGCTTCAAGGAATATTACAAGAAGGAACTCAAAACCGATTTCCCGACTAATCCGAAAGAGCAGTTGTACGGCGCGATCAACGCCGTGTTCCGGTCCTGGGACAATCCGCGCGCCAATTATTATCGGAAGATAAACAACATCCCCTATGATTGGGGCACAGCCGTCAACGTCCAGTCGATGGTTTACGGGAACATGGGCAACGATTCGGGAACGGGCGTCGCGTTCACGCGCAACCCCGCCACCGGCGAGAACAAGCTTTATGGCGAATACCTGATCAACGCCCAAGGCGAAGACGTCGTCGCCGGCATCAGGACGCCGTCGCCGATCGCCGACCTCAAGGAAGCGATGCCCGAGGTTTACGAGCAGTTCGCCGAACTGGCGAAAAAGCTGGAAAACCATTTCCAGGACATGCAGGACATTGAATTCACGATCGAGAACAATAAATTATACCTCCTCCAGACCAGAAGCGGAAAGCGGACGGCGCAAGCCGCCCTGCGGATCGCGGTCGAGATGTACGAGGAAGGCAAGATTACCAAGGAACGGGCGTTGATGCTCGTCCAACCGCAGCAGCTCGACACCCTGCTGCACCCGCAATTTGACGCTGAAGCGCTGAAGAAGGCGAAGAAGATCGGCGAAGGCCTGCCGGCTTCTCCGGGAGCGGCCACCGGCCAGGTCATTTTCAACGTCAAGCAGGCGCTCGAATACGCCGAGCAAGGCAAGAAAGTCGTCCTAGTCAGGTTGGAAACCTCTCCGGAAGACATCGAAGGCATGCATGTTTCCGAAGGCTTCCTGACCGCCCGCGGCGGTATGACCTCGCATGCGGCGGTCGTGGCGCGGGGCATGGGCAAATGCTGCGTCTCCGGCTGCAAAGCCCTGGAGATCTACGAAGAGGAAGGCTACTTCAAACTTGGCGGCAACACCTACCGCCTCGGCGACTGGATCTCCCTCGACGGTTCGACCGGCGCCATCTACGGCGAGCGTATCCCCACCGTGCCGGCGAAGATCACCGGTAATTTTGAGAAGTTCATGAACTGGTGCGACGAGATCAGACGGATGAAGATCAGAACGAACGCCGACACCCCGGTCGACGCCAAACAGGCGCGCGAGTTCGGAGCCGAAGGCATCGGCCTGTGCCGCACCGAACATATGTTCTTCGATCCTGAACGCATCACGGCGATGCGCGAGATGATCGTGGCCGAAACCACGGAACAACGGGTCCGCGCCCTGAACAAGCTGCTGCCGATGCAGCGGGGCGACTTCGAGAAGATCTTCGAAGCGATGGGCAACTTCCCCGTCACCATCCGTTACCTGGATCCGCCGCTGCATGAATTCCTTCCCAACGATCCGGAAGAAATCAAGAAGATCGCCGCGGATCTCGGCATTTCCGTCGAGCGGCTGCGGGCAAAGATCACCGAGCTGCATGAGTTCAACCCGATGCTTGGTCATCGTGGCTGCCGGTTGTCCGTATCCTATCCGGAACTGGCCGAGATGCAGACCCAGGCCGTCATCGAAGCGTGGATCAACGTCAAGAAACGCAATCCCGAGTATTCCGCTGAGCCGGAAATCATGATCCCGCTCGTCGGCGATGAGAAGGAATTGAAATACATCAAGGAAATCGTCATGAAGAAAGCCGACGAGATCCTCACGGCTAACAACATGAAGTGCAATTACAAGATTGGCACGATGATCGAAATTCCGCGCGCCGCAATCCGGGCGAAGGAAATCGCCGGGGAAGCCGACTTCTTCAGTTTCGGGACCAACGACCTGACGCAGATGACGTTCGGCTTCAGCCGTGACGATGCCGGGAGCTTCCTCCCTCATTATTACGAGAAACGCATCTACGAATTCGATCCGTTTGCGAAACTCGATCAGGAAGGCGTCGGCACGCTTGTGAAAATGGCTTGCGAGCTGGGTCGGCAGGCCAAGCCCAACCTGAAACTGGGCGTCTGCGGCGAACACGGCGGCGAACCCTCGTCGGTCGAGTTCTTCCATAAGGTCGGCCTCGACTACGTTTCCTGTTCGCCCTATCGCGTTCCGATCGCGAGACTGGCGGCCGCGCAGGCGACGATCAAGTACGGCAAATAATTACACCGAATACAAACCACGGGAAAAAAGCCCGTGGTTTTTTTATCGCCCATGGGTTATTGTGAAAAACAAATCCTCCGTTTCCCATATTATAATAAAGTAAACGGATACGAGGGGAGGATGCGATGGGAAATACCCGCGCCCCCGAAGGCAACCTTCAGGAAGAACGGCACGGCTGCCGGACGGTTTTGCCATTTGCCTCCGGGAACGACATCAAACTCAGCACCAGGCCCGGAGGGGCGGCGGCCTTTCCGGCGTTTATCGGCTTCGGCGTGAGTGAGGGCTCGATTAATTATCTCGGCGAGCAGATCGATTTGGACGACGAATTTGCCAATTTTGCGTTCACGCTTCCGGAAACGAGCGTTATCGAGGCGCTCGCCGCCAGTTTTTACAATATCCGCATCGGCGTTTACGGCAACAGCATCATCACCGTCAAGGCGCAGTTGTACCATGCCGACAACAGTACGAACGTGTTCAAGCCGGTGCGCGAGACATTGCTTTTCCTGAAACCGGATTTTTACGGCAACGCGGACGGAGTGAAAATCGCCCACGCGGTAAAACGGGGAATCAATGTGAAAGTCGAAGCCGGGAGCCGGTTGTTGTTGGTGTTCTATTCGGAAGCAAGCGGGGGAAGAGGAGTGACGGAAATCCGGGGTTATGCAAGCGCCGCCCTGACGCTTATTTAAAAAAAGGATCGCGCATATCGTGCGATCCTTTTGCTTTCAGAAGTTGCAGTTTTTCGGGGTGCGCGGGAAGGGAATGACGTCGCGGATGTTTTCGACGCCGGTGATGTACATGATCAGCCGCTCGAACCCGACGCCGAAACCGGCGTGAACGGCGCCGCCGAATTTCCTTAGGTCGAGATACCATTCAAGCCCTTCGACGGGGATCTTCAGTTCCTTCATCCGCCGGACCAGGTAATCGTAACGCTCCTCGCGTTGGCTCCCACCGACCAGTTCACCGGCCCCGGGGACGAGCAGGTCCACAGCTGCGACGGTCTCTCCATCTTCGTTAAGACGCATGTAGAAGGCCTTGATGTCCTTCGGCCAGTTGGTGACGAAGACGGGGGCCTTGAAATGGACGTCGGTCAGGTATTTCTCATGCTCGGTCGCGAGGTCTTCGCCGTATTTGATCGGGTATTCGAATTTTTGCTTCGATTCGGATAATATTCTAATGGCTTCCCGGTAATCGCAACGCTCGATTTTCGCATCAAGCAAGGCCCGCAGCTGCGCGATCTTGCCGGGCGCGACGAAGGAGTCGAAGAAGTTCATTTCCTCTTCCGCGTGCGCGAAAACGTAGGAAACGATGTATTTGACCATGTCCTCGACCAGATCCATGATGTCGTTGATGTCGGCGAACGCCACTTCCGGCTCGATCATCCAGAATTCCGAAGCGTGCCGCGGGGTGTTGGAGTTTTCGGCGCGGAACGTCGGGCCGAAGGTATAGACCTTCTTAAAGGCCAGGGCGTAGGCTTCCGCTTCAAGCTGGCCGGAAACGGTGAGGTTGGCAGGCTTACCGAAAAAGTCGCGGGAATAATCGATTTTCCCGTCCTTCTTTGGCGGATTCTCCAGGTTCAGGGTCGTCACCGCAAACGTCTCGCCCGCTCCTTCTGCGTCGTTGGCGGTGATAATCGGCGTGTGAACATAAACGAAGCCCCGTTCACGGAAGAAATCATGAATCGCGAAAGCGAGGATGCTCCTGACCCTAAACACGGCGTTGAACAAGTTGGTCCTGACCCGCAGGTGCGCCTGCTCGCGCAAAAACTCACGCGTGTGGCGTTTCGGTTGAATGGGGTAATCGGGCGGACAATCGCCTTCAAGGACGATCGAAGCGGCCTTCATCTCATACGGCTGTTTGTTTTCGGGTGTGGCAACGATCACTCCCGTGACGGTTATCGCGACGCCGACGCCGTATTTCGCGATCTTCTCGAAATCGGGCAAGGAGCTGTCATAGATGATCTGCAGGTTGGAAAGGGCGGAACCGTCGTTTAGGACGATGAAGCCGAATTCTTTCTGACTGCGGTTGGACCTGACCCAGCCCTGGACGGTGACGGTCTTGTTTTCCAGCGAACGATAATTGTCATTAAGGAATTTAACGGTTGTTTTCATACTGATGCTCCTTCTTAATATATAAAACGCCCTTAAGAAAACTTAAGAACGAAATTTCTCCGCGGTGCCACCTTACTTCAGATAACTTGCGCTCTAAAGCCCAGTATCGCGGGCAAGACAGTTAGTTCTACTTAATTTCTTTTAACGGCTCCAAGTGTTCTTTCGCCGAATGTTCGACCGGGTTCACACTCTCTCCGGCTCACTGAACGAAGGGATTCGGGTACTTTTCTCTTCAACGCCCTATCTTATTATAACGGTATTTTAGCATATTATAACATCGTTGTCAATTTTTTTCCAGAAAAGCCAGGTGGTCCGGCGTTTACCAATGATCTTTTCAATGATCGTATCGCAAAAGAGGTAGAATACCACCGTCGCCAAGATGTTATAAATCATATGCGCGTAAGCGATCATGATCTTGTCATTGGGTATCAGGGCGGTGTTGGTCTTAAGGCACATAAGCAAGGAACAGAAAGGAGTTAACAGCACGATGAAGACGATGCCTCCGATCAGGTTGAAGGCGATGTTGACGTTGACCGACGTCTTTGCTTCCCGGGAAGCGGACACCGCCGCGATCAGGCTGGCGACCGTCGTACCGAGATTAGCGCCGAGCATCAAGCTGACCGCCGTAGGCAGCGATACGGCGCCGATCGCGTAAAGGTTCTGGACGATGTTGATCGTACCGCTCGATGACTGGAGCAGGGCGCTGATGATCGTGCCGATGGAGAAACCGGCCAGGCGGCTTCGTGAGAAACGCAGGATGTAATGGATGATTTCCGATTCCGCAAGTCGGGCGTAAAAAGAGTTCATGATGTTGATTCCCAGTAGGAGCAGTCCCAGTCCGGTCAAAACGTCGCCGATGTGGTTCAGTTTGATGTTTTTGAAATAATTAAGAAGAAAACCGGAAAACACGATCAGAAGGCTGTATTTTTCCAGTTGAAAAGCGAAAAGGAAGGCGGTCGTGGTCGTCCCGATGTTGGCACCGATCATAACCATTATCCCCTGGTACATGGTCATGATCCCGGAGGAAACGAGCGCGACGACGATCGCCGTCACTCCAGAGGACGATTGGATGAAGGTCGTAATCACGATTCCGGTGATCAGAGCTTTGAATTTATTTCCCGCCGTTTTTGCGACGAATTTCCTGATACGCTCGCCGTTGACGTTGACGAGCGCCTGGCGCATGTAATTCAATCCAAACAAAAAGACCGCCAGCCCGCCGGCGAAAGTCGCTGCCGCTTCGATAAAACCCGCCTCCTTCACCAATAAATATGAGAAAATCGAGCGGATTATTATAAATGTAATGATTTTAAAATAAAAAAATAAAAAAACCATTAAAAAAAATAATGCATGTATGATATAATAAGAAAGGGAGGCGACCTCAATGTCTTACAAAGCCTTATATCGCACATACCGCCCGCAAAAATTTTCCGAAGTCGTTGGCCAGGAAGCGATCGTCCGTACCTTGCAGAACGCCATCGGCAGCGGAAAGATTTCGCATGCCTATTTATTTACCGGGCCGCGCGGAACGGGTAAGACGACGGTGGCGCGTATTTTGGCTAAGGCGTTGAATTGCGGTAACAAGCAGGGAGCCGAACCGTGCGGGAAATGCCTGGTCTGCCAGGAGATCGCGACCTCAAGCAGCCCCGACGTGGTGGAGATTGACGCCGCCAGCAATAACGGTGTCGACGAGATCCGCGACATCCGCGAGAAGGTCAAGTTCCTGCCGAGCGGAGCCAAATACAAAGTCTACATCATCGACGAAGTGCACATGCTCAGCACCGGTGCCTTCAACGCCTTGCTTAAGACGTTGGAGGAACCGCCGAAACACGTCGTGTTCATCCTGGCGACAACCGAGCCGCACAAGGTCCTGCCGACGATCATCTCGCGCTGCCAGCGGTTTGACTTCAAAGCCCTGAGCGTGAAAAAAATCGCGGAAATGATCAAAAAAGTCGCTTCTCAAGAAAATATAAAGATTACCGACGAAGCGGTCATCGCCATTGCCGAAGGCGCCGAGGGCGGGATGCGCGACGCCTTGAGTTATCTCGATCAGGCCGTTTCCTTTACCGACGACGTCATAACCATCGACGACGTCAACTCGGTCACCGGCAACCTCAACTATAACAAGATGATCGAACTGGCGTACTGCTTTGAAGAGAAAAACATTAACGCAGCGATCAAGGCGGTCAACGACCTCGTGATCATGGGTAAGGAAATCACCAAGATCGTGAGCGGGATGATCCAGTTCTACCGCGACATCCTATTATACAAAAACATCGATACGACCGATTTTTCGCGTTATATATTTGAAAAAGAAGAATTCAAGCGGCTGGCCGAGGTGGTCGAGGAAGAAAAAATCTTTTATTACGTCGACTCCTTAAGCGACATCCAGGCGCGTATCCGCGCGACTGCGGCCCCGCACATCTATCTGGAAGTGGCCCTGATCAAAATGATCAACGGTTACGCTGCCGGAAATGTCGAACGCAAGATCGCCGAGATTGAGAAACTCCTCCAGAATACCGGCGACGAGTCCCTTGAGGAATGGCGTGATAAGATCGGCGGCCTGGAAAAACGGGTCACCCGGATCGTCGAGGAACTTAACAAGCTTGACCTTCACAACCTCGCCGAAAAAATCAAAGCGATTGATACGGCCGCTCCCGCTTCTCACAGCACTGTCGATTTCGAAAAGGAAATCGCCGCGCTCAAGGAGGACATCGAGGAGTATATCAGCGACCGGATCAATGACGAGACGAAAACAAGACTTAACCAGATATATGAGAAAATAAACAGCATCGAAGCGCGGCTGCAGGCTCCCGAGGCGGCGCCCGCCGTTCCAAAGAAACCGCGCAGCCGGGTCGTCGAAGGACAAATCGTCCTGTTTAGTGACGACGAAGACCAGGAAACCGCGGAAGAGACGCCCGTAACCCCGCCGTCCGCCGAAGCACAGGCCGAGCCGGAAGCGGAACCAAAGGTTACGCCCGCGGCCGACCCGGAGGAAGTAAGCGAACCGGAAACGAAGGCGGAGGAAGAGGTCAGGCCGCAGGAAGCCGCCGAGGAAGTAGTCAACCGCGAGCATTCGCGCCTGGTGCGCACGATCCGGCCCGAGGAAACACCGATCACCGATTTTTCCTCAATGCCTTCCGAACAGGAAGAAAAGCCGGCCGCTGCGGAACCCGAGGAAGCAAAACCGGCCGAGCCGTATCGGAACATATCCTTGCGTAACCTCGCCAACGACCCCTTCAGCAATTATCAGGTTGAAGTCGTGGAGCGGATCCTTCACGATTCGCGGACCGTGGAGGCGCGTAAGGACAGGGTCCGGGTGCTGGAACTGTGGAAGAACCTCCAGAATAACGCCACCAGCGACCAACTGGACATCGCCGACCTGTTGCAGGAAGGGCAGATCGTGGCCGTGGGAAACAAGGAGTTCATTATTGTTTACCCCAACTCCTCCCTGTGCAACCAGGTGATGAAGATAAAATTTAAACGCGAAGCCCTGAATTTGTTGTATAAAAATCTGGGCGACACGTATAATTATATTGCCTTGCCCGAAAAGATCTGGAGCGAGAAACGTAACGAGTACATCAACCAGTACAATATCGGGATCAGGTTTCCGAAGCTGACTCCGATCGACGATCCCAGCCTAGATGTCAGGAAGGAAAACCAGGAATTTCTGAACCGTCAGGAAAAACTCGTCGATCAGGCTATAAAGATATTCGGCGAGGAGTTTGTCAAAATCAGATAGAGAAGGAGCGCGCGCATGAATCAGAACTTGCTGAAAACGATAAAAAAGATGCAGGAGGAAATGGTTGCGACGCAGCAGGAAATCGAGTCGACGACCTTTTACGCCTCGGCCGGCGGCGTGGTGAACGTTGAGGTCAAGGGAACCAAGGAAATCGCGAAAGTGAATATCGAGGAAGGGTTCAAGGCCGAGTCGGCAGAAGATCTGGAACTGCTGGGGGAGATGATTGTCGCAGCGTGCAACCAAGCCTACCAGGAAATCGACAAAGCCATAAAGGAAAAATTGGGGAAATACAACGATTTGCTGGGTTCGTTTGGCGGGTTGTTTTGAATGAAATACCCCGAAGCGTTGACAAAACTGATCGAGAGTTTTCAGATGTATCCGGGCATCGGCCCGAAAACGGCGGAACGGCTCGCTTTTTTCACTTTTTTTAAATTGCGAGACGAGGACATCGTCCGCTTCAGCCAAAGCCTCCTTAATCTGAAAACCGAGGTTAAACATTGTTCCCGGTGCGGCGTGCTAACCGACCGCGAGACATGCGACATTTGTACTGATTCCGAACGTCGGTCCACGATCCTGGTGGTTGAAAGCAGCAGGGACGTTCTCGCCTTTGAGAAGACCAATCAGTACAATGGCCGCTACCACGTCTTAAACGGCTTAATCTCGCCGTTGAAAGGAATCTCACCCAAAGAGGTGAATATAAAGTCTTTGTTACAGCGGGTTGAATCGGAAAAACCGGAAGAAGTCATTATCGCCACAGCCGCGACGGTGGAAGGTGAAATGACGGCGATGTACATCAAAAAGCAATTGGAAAACGGCAACACCAAAGTGACGCGTATCGGGTACGGTCTGCCCGCCGGCGGCGATATCGAGTACGCCGATGAGATCACTTTGATAAAATCGCTTGAAGGGCGAAGGGATATGTAGTATAATGGGGTAAGGAACAAACTGTAAAAAAGGAGAGCAAGGATGAAGGAAACGATCATTAAGTTGTTTGACAAGGCAGACGGTTTTCTTTCCAAGTATGTGGGCCCCATTATCAATAAACTCATCAACTTCCTGAACAAAGGCGAATACACGATTTACGCGTTGTTGATCCTTTTCGTGGGAATCATTCTATTGATCGGTTTGTTTAAATGGGTATTCAAGGGAACCAAGTCTTTTATTCTCGTTTTGTTGTTGTTCGGCGCCGTTTTTGCCGTGTGGTATTTCCTTGGCCGGTAAGGCAAACCACGCTATAACAATTAGCCGCGACGGTTGTTTAGGATGAACTGCCGCCGCCATAACGAGTTGATAAAAGCAGATATTATTCTCAGGAAGAGAACTATCTAGGATAGTTCTTTTTTTCTTTTAGAAAGAATGGTCAATAATTGGCGCGAATTGGCGCATTCCTGATTTTTTTGATATTGACATTTACTTAAAACGGTAGTGTATGTTATAATAAGATAAGAAAATATGCATTGAGGAGAAGCATCATGAATAAGGAAACAACCAAAGATATTCCGGACAGTTCCACCGTTTACAAAGGCGTCACCGTGACGCTGCAGAATCTGACGAAGGAATTTGTCGACAAGAAGGGGAAGGTCACAGTGGCGGTCAACGA
Organism: Caryophanales bacterium UBA3946; assembly: GCA_002385575.1. Lineage (GTDB taxonomy): Bacteria > Bacillota_I > Bacilli_A > ML615J-28 > CAG-698 > UBA3946. Next base: position 15,150 of record DGDS01000039.1, read on the forward strand.
CTTCAGCGTGACGATCCCCGCCGGGAAACTCGTCGGTTTGTTAGGTCCCTCGGGGTGCGGGAAATCGACCACCCTGTACATGATCTGCGGCCTGCACAAGCCGGACGCCGGCGCAATCCTCTTTGACGACGAGGACGTCACCAACACGCCGCCGGAAAAACGGGGTATCGGCATGGTCTTTCAGAACTATGCCCTCTATCCCCATATGACGGTCAAACAGAACATCATGTTCCCGTTGGAAAACCTGCGCGTTCCCCACAAGGAGGCGCTGGTCAGAGCGCAAAAGCTGGCCGAGCTGGTCCACATCGGCGATTTGATGGACCGCAAGCCCAACCAGTTGTCCGGCGGCCAGCAACAACGCGTCGCCATCGCCCGGGCGCTGGTCAAGGAACCGCGGGTGTTGCTTTTGGACGAACCTTTGTCGAACCTGGACGCGCGGCTGCGCCTGCAGACCCGCGAGGAAATCCGGCGGATCCAGAAGGAAACCGGGATTACGACAATCTTCGTCACCCACGACCAGGAAGAGGCGATGAGCATCTCCGACGAGATCATCGTCATGAACGAGGGCATCAAGCAACAGATCGGGCACCCGCAGGACGTTTACGAGGAACCGGTCAACCTGTTCGTCGCGAAGTTCCTAGGCAATCCGCAGATCAATATCGTGCCCGGGATACTGGCCGGTGGGAAGTGCCTCCTGGAAAACGGGGAGGTCATCGATTCCGGCATCAACCAGCCGGATCAGGAAGTCTTATTTGGGATGCGACCGGAGTATCTGAAGTTGTCTAAGCAAGGTAAAATCTTGGCAACGGTCGACCTTGTCGAGCACATCGGCCGCGACACGATGCTGATTTGCGTCCTGCACGGGCTGAACCTGAAAGTACGCGCGATCATTCCCAGCGAGTACCGGTTCGCCCCAGGCGACGAGGTCAGGTTCGAATGTTCAAAACTCTTCGTCTTTAACAAAACGACCGGGGAGAGATATAAATAATGATCGAGTACAAGAAAGACGGCTGGCGCGCAGCGCTGGCGCTGGCCCCGATGACGCTGTTCATGCTCGTCTTCACTTTCTGGCCGATCATCAATGCGTTCATCTGGGCGTTTCTGGACGACTTCTCCTACGGCGGCAGGCAGATCAGCCACGGGGAGTTGGGCGGATACCATTGGATCACCGGTGGAACGTTCATCAAGGTCGGCATCGCCAATTTCAAGGCGGTTTTGACCGACGATTTGTTCTGGAAGGCGCTGAGGAACACCGCGATCATCGTCGCCGTTTCCGTGCCGCTCACGGTCATCATCGGTCTGGCGATCGCCGTCGCGCTCAACTCGATTAAGAGACTGCGCGGATTCTTTCAGACGATATTCTTCCTGCCCTACGTTACGAACACGATTGCTTTGGGCATGGTCTTCGCGACCCTGTTCCATCAGAACTACGGGTTGGTAAACAAACTCTTCGGCACCATCGGGTTCGCCTGGATCAACGGGACGACGTCGACGGGAACGACGAACGTCACGTTCTGGTCAGCGCTGGTCGTTTTGGTCGCCTACACCGTCTGGGACGGGTTGGCGTTCAAGATCATCGTGTTCCTGTCCGGCCTGCAAAGCATCGACAAGCAGTACTACCAGGCGGCCCAGATCGACGCCACGCCGAAATGGCGCGTGTTTACGAAGATAACGGTACCGCTGCTGTCGCCGATGATCCTCTACATCACCATCACCTCCTTCATCGGCGCTTTCAAGGCTTATTCCAGCGTCATCGCCATCTTCGGCACCGGCACTTACGGGCCGGCCGGGGAATCGAATCTGATGATCACGGTCGTCGGATACATCTACGATAAGATGGAAGTCGGCGGGACGCCTTACGGAACCGCGGCGGCGGCTTCGCTCATCCTGTTCTTCATCATCCTGCTCATCACGATCCTGCAATTGCAAATCAGCAAGAAAAGGGTCCATTATTAGGAGGCGCGGGCATGAACAAGGAATTGTATTTAAATCCGAAAGAATTAAAACTTTTCCGGGCCCGGCAGATCACCGGCAAGGTCTTGATTTATTTGTTCTTGGCGATCATGGCGCTATACATCTTCATTCCTTTCTATTGGATGATCATCAGCTCGGTAAAGGAAAGCTGGGAGATCACCTCCGACAAACTGACGCTGCTTCCGGTCGACCGGTCGTGGCGGGTCCTGTGGCCGTGGGAATGGAAGTGGAGCAATTATAAGGATCTGATCACCGGGATCAGGAAAGAGGAAGGCTCGATCGGCGGCGAATGGCTGTTCCGGCCGATGCTGTTCCACCTGATGTTCAGGAACACCTTCATCGTCGGACTGCTGACGACCACGGGAACGGTGTTTTGCACCATCCTCGCCGCGTTCGCCTTCTCCCGTCTGAATTTCAAGGGACGCGACCTGGTTTTCTCGATCTTCCTGATGACGATGATGATCCCCGGCGAGATCTTCGTTGTCGGGAACTATTATACGTTTTCGATAATGGGCTGGGTGCGATCCGACAACATCTGGAAGATCTTCGGCACGCTGACCTTGCCGTTTGTGGGCAGCGTCTTCTATACATTCTTTTTACGGCAGACCTTCCGCCAGATTCCCAACGAACTTTATCTGGCGGCCAAAGTGGACGGAACATCGGACTTCAAGTATCTGTGGAAGATCATGATTCCGATCGCCAGCGCCACGATCACCACGATCACCATCCTCAGCATGATCGGCGTCTGGAACGCCTTCGTCTGGCCGACGCTCGTCACCAATGCCGAGAACAACACCGCGGCGAACTATCACCTGCTGGTGAGCAACGGGTTGCTCGAAGGACTTAGGAACGCGATCGATTCCTCAGGGGAGAAATCGATTTTGAACCTGCAGATGGCCGGATCCGCGATGGTGACCGTACCCCTGCTGATCGTCTTTTTCGTGTGTAAGAAATACATACTGCGCGGCGTTTCCCGCAGCGGTATCAAAGGATAAAATTTATAGACAAGGTGAGGACAATATGATAAAGAAAATCACAATTTTCGTTTTGCTTGTTTTCGGCGTTCTTCTTTCCGGATGCACCAAGATTTCCTCGATTCCGCGATTCGACTATGAAGTGTTGAGTCCGGATGCCCTCGAGGGACAAACCATCAACATTTCCTTCCGCGTCCGGTCGGGCGTCGTTTCCCAGGCCCTTCCGGACCTGATCAAGGCGTTCGAAAACCAGTATCCAAACATCAAAGTCGATCTGCAGACGGTGACTGGCGACTATTCCGCCCTTCTGAAGACGACGATCGGCGACATCAACAGTAAGAACGCCCCGGACCTGATCATCGGTTATCCCGACCATTTCGCCAGCTATTTTTCAAGCGGCGCCTTGGTCAATCTGCAGAAATTCATCAATGATAAGGAAGTCGGATACACGAAAGCGGAATTGGACGACTTCGTCCAGGCCTACATGCCGGAAAACCGGGACTTCCATCCCGATTATCCCAACGACTACTACGGCCTTCCCTTTAACAAATCGACTGAGGTTTTGGTTTATAATCGGACTTTCTTCAAAGGAATCTATGGCGACGACTATCAGAATAAAATTCCCCGCACCTGGGACGAGATGACGACCATCGGTCAAGAAATCATCCAGAAGGTGAAAAAAGGCGATGCCGACGCGATTTTCGTCGAGTCGGTTTCCGGAGACAAGGTAACGTATCTGAAGATGTCGGACTACCTGAAAGACGACCTCCCGGCGCCGCAGTTCTATCCCTTCGGCTATGACTCCAGCGACAATGCCTTCATCACGCTCGTCCGGCAATTCGGCGGGCAGTATACGGAAAGGGTCCATATCGAAAAAGGATACATCCTTTTCGATAACGATCAGGCCAAAGCGGCTCTGACCTACTTCCAGAACATGGCGAAAAACCGGATTTTCTCGCTGGCGGCGAGTTTCAATAAGAAATACTGCAGCGACTTGGTGGAAACGGTGCAGATCGTCATGACGGTCGGTTCTTCGGCGGGCGTGGCCTACAACGCCTCCGGCCGCTACCAGTATGAGCTCGGCGCCGCGCCGATCCCGTACTACAGCGAGGATAAGAAATTCGTCATTCAGCAGGGCACGAACATCGCGATGCTAAATCAGAACAGCGACGAGGAGAAACTTGCGGCGTGGTTGTTCATAAAGTTCCTGCTTGAGCCGGAAAACACCGCGAAATTCGCGATCAATACCGGCGGCTACCTCCCCGTCCGGACCTCGGCTTTCGAGACCGACGACTACGAGGAATTCCTTGAGGATCCGGCCCTTGACCAAAAACTGTGGGCCGAAGCCGTTAACGTCGCTTTGAGTTATCCCTCCCTGGGCTTCACGATGTTCGTTGATCCGGCCTTCACCGGTTCCGCCGACATCCGCGATAAGGTCGGAGAACTTTTCACTGCCGTGATCGTCAGCAACGCCGACATCACGAAAAGAATCGAGCAGGCCTATCGCGAGCTCAAGCCGCATGTGAAGCCGGCATAAGCGGGAGAAGAACATGAATAAAAACCAATATCTGAAAAGATTAATCCTATTCTTATTCGTTTTACTTCTTGGCATAACTCTTTCCGCCTGTAAGGACGATGAAGGTTCGAACAACGGCGATAATCCGCCGATCACGGTCGAAGAGCTTACGACCGAATATACCGACGGGTTCAAGTTGGCCAGCGATTATGAAGGTAAAAACTTTCTTTCGCACGGCATCGGCCGAGTGGAGTTGATCCGGGTCGTCGACGGGGACACGGCGCACTTCTCGCCCCCGGGCGGCTACGGGACGATCAAAATCCGGATGCTTGGCATCAACACTCCAGAGTCGACGATCAGGCTCATGCCCTGGGGAAAACACGCCTCGGCGTTCGTTGCGCAGAAACTCGGAAACGCCTATGAGATCGTGCTTGAGGCCGAAGAGGTCGGGAAGCCCCCGGTCTTCGACACCACCGGCGATCGCTACCTGGGGTATGTATGGTACCGCCCATCGGAGGACGCGGATTTACGGCTTTTGAATCTGGAAGTAATCGAGCAATGCTTTTCCTATTTCACCGGCGGCGACACCTCCAAGTATTACGAAGTGTTTGAACTGGCCTTTAATCAGGCCTATGCGACCAAACTGCGGGTTTTTGGCCAACAGGATCCCGATTTCAACTACGACACGGAAGTCGTAAGCGTGACGATCGCCTCGTTGCGAAACCACTTTTCCAACTATTCGACCGGCGTCACGATGAAGATCAAGGCCCAGGTCATCAGGAAGGTCGGGAGCAGCATGTACATCGAGGACCTGGAGGAGACAGTCGACGAGGACACGGGTCTGTCATCCAAGGCCGGCATCTACCTCTACCACTCCTTCACGAGCGGTCTGGATGTGATCAAGGTCGGTGACATCATCGAATTCAACTGCCAGGCCACCGAGTCCGCTGAATACGGCACCCAGCTCGTCAACCCCCACAAAGTGAAACTTCGGGGTGAAGGCCCGGCCATCACCATCCGCGAGGTTGACCCGGACGTAGAGAGCCTCGAACAATACGAGGGCTACGTCGTCAAGGTCCCGGAATTCACGGTGGAATACGTCGGTAAGGCCGCCGAAAACGGCGCCTACACGATCAGGGGAACAATGAAAAACGGTGTCGAGATCCAGGTCAGAGTCGACGGCGACGCTACTCCGAAACTGGACCGCAGCTTTATCACCGTTGGGAAGAAATACGATGTGATCGGTGGCGTAAGCAAATACGTCAATCCGTATGAGGACAACAAGGTATATTACCAGATCAAACTTGGAAATATCACGAGCGATACGATGAACGATTTCGTGTTGAGCGAAAACCAATAATATACGAGGAGGAGAATTCGTGACTTTTATTAAGAGTAATGTGAGAAAACTGATATTGTTTGTTTTTGTGTTCGCGGCGGTATTGTTATTCGCGGCGTGCGATAACAAGCCCAACCCAGACGAACAAAAGCTGGACGAAGCGATTAACTCGATTGCCCTGGTAATCGAGAAGAAGACATTCAGGATCCCGCGCAATACGACGATCAAACATGATCTGGAAATAACGTGGGAACTGGAATGCGAGGACGGGACGGTGAAACTGGAAAAGCGCGGCGATACATGGTACGTCGTCATCACCCCCACGCCCTATGAAGAGGATGAAGACGGGGAACAGATTAACGAATGGGGTTACGCCAAACTGAAGGGAACCGTCTCGATCGGCAAGTATTCGCGGACCAGGGAATGGGAGATCAACGTTCCCCCTGGCGAGAAAGTAATACCGATCAGCGAGATCAAGGCCACTTATCAGCTAGACGATCCGGTCGAACTTAACGACGTGCTGGTCGTCCATGTCGTCGACGGACAGGGATTCCTCGTTCAGGATGACACCGGCGCGATCTATGTATATGACCGGAACAGCACCGTCGCGGTCGGTGACCTCGTCTCGATCACAGGAAAGATTGGTTCTTATGGCGATGCCATCCAGGTTGTCAATCCGACCGTTACCGTCGGTTTGAGCGGCGAGGAAGTCAGCTATGACGACGCCGAAGTGAAGATGGTTGCGGAGATACTGGCGCTTGACAGCACGAAACAGGAGAACTTCAATCGGCTCTTCAAGGTCGAGGGCTATGTTCGGCAGTCCAAATCCGGCAGTAACGACCGCTACCATATCGAGGCGAAAGGCGTCCAGATCATGCTTCACTACAACGGCATGACGAAGGACACCGAAACGATTCTTGCGGGCAAAAAGGACAAATACATCGAGTTTTGCGCTTACACCTATGCCCGGAACTCGCAGAAGATCACCTTGATGATCGTGCCTTCAACGATCAAGGAGAAGGCAGAACCGACGCTGACCGACGAAGAGAAAGTCGATCTTGCGATTGCCGACCTGACCGCCGAATATGATAACAAGATCTATTTCCGCAATATGGGATTGACATTAGAGAACGAGCGTGGCGTGGAGTTCGAATGGTCTTCGAACAAACCCGACGTCATCGACGATCAGGGCATATATAAGATGCCCAACGCCGACACCGAGGTCACGATGACCGTGACCGTGACGTCCGGCGAAGTCACGAAGACTGTTACACTCAAGATCATCGCCAAGGGCGCCCCGATCACGACGGTCAAACAAACGATCGATTTGATCGACGCCGCCGATTCGGAACTGGTAAGGACCGTCGGTGTGGTCATCGGCTTTGACCAAAACGGCTATTACTACGTAGCAGACGAGACCGGCGTGATCTTCGTTCAGGCCGCCACCGAAGGCATTGCCATCGGCGACAAGGTCGAAGTTGCCGGCAAAGGCAAGGTCGAGAATCGTTCCGCGAGCCACTTGCGGTTGATTTATGATCCTTATCATGTCAAGAAAGTTGACGAGAACAAACACGCTGACCCGTTGACATATGAGAATGCATCCGTTGCCGATTTTGATTTCACGATCACGGCTTCGAACATCGCGACCGCGGTTCCGGATGAGGAACTGTACGGCAAGGGATTGAAGTTTGACGCCTTCATCGTCGTCAAAGACGGCAAGGTATACCTCGCCGATTCGACGGATGCCGAGGCGCAGTTGATCTACGTCATCGAAGATTCGATGAACATTGGTTCGCTGCGCAGCCTCAGCGGCGCCAAACTCAAGATGAAATTCCTGGTATATCGTTACGATGTCAACGAGGGATGGAGTCTTGTCTTCCTTGGCCGCCAAGGTGACATCGAACTTGAAAGCGACCTTACCGAACAACAGCGCATCGACATCGCCGTTGAGGATATTTTGGGAATCGTTAAGGACGGCGCTGATGTGGCGGACGATCTTAAATTCGTGACCTTTGCCCGCAACCCGATGATTGATGGCACAGCGTATGTCTGGACCACTGACAAACCCGATATCATCGATTCCACTGGCAAATACACCGCGCCGAACGATGATACGGCTGTGAAGATCACGGTTGAGATCTATCTGAACGGCGACACAAGCGGCGAGCCTGACCATGTCGTTGAAATCAACGTCACAGCGTTGGGCGAGACGGACAAGATTTCCGATATTAAGAGATATAGCATAAATTCGAAAGTTGAAGTCATGGGCATCGTGGCCTTTGTCTTCGAAAGCGGATTTATCATTACCGATAGGACCGGCGGACTTTATGTGTTCGGCTCGGAATCGGCAGCGACGGTCGCCGTCGGCGACAAAGTGCTCGTTTCCGGAACACTTGATGTGATAAACTATGTCCCCGGCACGATGCAGATCAAATTCCCCGAAGTCCAGGTATTGTCTTCGGATCATCCCGTCGACTTCGATTCCGCCGTGGAAGCGTTGGCTATCGACATTCTTGAGTGGGAAACCAGCCTTGACAACCAGTATAAACTGATTAAGACCGAAGGCTTCATCCGCAGAGTCATAAGCGGTGATTATACCAATTACTATCTTGAGGATGTCCTCGGCTACCAAATCATGTTCCACTTCTTCGCCCTGGACGACGAACTTACAGACCAGCTCGATGATCTTGTTGGCAAATATGTCGAAATGACCACCTTTACGTTTACTATCAATCAGGGCAATCTGACGCTTATGTATCTGCCGGAACAGACCGAGGAGAAAGCTGCCCCGGCATTAACGACGGAACAAAAACTCACGCTCGCCCGCAAAGAAATTGATGCAATCGTGAAGGAGGGCGCTAAGATCAGCTTCGATCTGCCGTTTATCGATGAAACGGAAAGAGAGAAGATTTCCGGAGCGAAATACGTCTGGACAGTTGACCGGACCGACATCTTCGCAAGCGACGGTACCTTCACTATGCCTGATGAAGATACCCCGGTGAAAATAACGGTCAAGGTTTATCTCAGCGGTAACGTTGCCGGAACGGCCGATGCGACATGGGATATCAACATCACCGCCGTAGTGATCGTGGGTGACCTGTTCATCAGCGAGTACTCGGAAGGAAGCAGCTATAACAAGTACATCGAGATCTACAACCCGACAGCAAACCCCATTGAC
>DGDS01000041.1 GCA_002385575.1 Caryophanales bacterium UBA3946
GAATATATAACAGCTTTAGGATAGGACATAATTAATAGTTGTGTAACAGTATATCGTATTATATCTGCATCAACGAAAAAATTGTTACTGTATTTTTTGATTATCTGATCTATAATAAGCACGATTTTATTCTGAACAGAAATATAAACTTTAAGATTATACTCATATATAAATGAAAAGACACCTTTTACCAACTATAAGTCTGGTTCTGCAAATGTCTGTAGTCCATACCTATACTTATTTTTTTTTATAATTCCACTTTTTAATTCTTCTACAGAATAAAATGTTTTATAGGAAGATTCTAAGTCTACATATTTATCATTTAAGTATTCAAGCGAATTAACAGGACATCCAACAACAGCAACAACAAAATTAGGTTCAAAGTTCTCCGCATTAATGGTTTCATATGTTATACTTCTGCTGTGTTCTGTCTCATCATAGAAAAAAACGTATTTCTCCAACACCATCACTCCTTTGTTTTCGTAGAATAATAAAAATTGACATAATTATTAACTACTGAGTAAATTATACCATAATTTGCCAAATAAAAAAGGAATTTGTAAAGAATTGTATGCTATACAAAAAAAGAATTTCTTATCTTGCACTAAAAAAAGTTGATACTTGTAGTATCAACTCTGTTGTTCTAATTTGGTGGAATAGGCGGGAATCGAACCCGCGTCCAAACTACATTCGATTACGACGTCTACATGCTTATTTTGTTGTTTATAGTTTCATCCGCCACCCCGACAACAAACAAACGGTTTGTCGGACTAATCCCTGGATCTCGGATTAAAAACCGGGATCCGTTTTTAATCCAACCCTCAATGCTGAACCCGTTTATAAAACTTGAGGGGCATCTTATAGCGGGTGCTGCCTATTATTAGTTAATTAAGCAGCCATTGCGTAATTTTGGTTTGCGGTTAATTAAAACCTCGGCGTTTTTATATGCGCTACCATAGCATGCAATCATAATCTCCTATAGTCTGTCGAATCCTTTACTATCCCATTATTATTATATGATAATTTCACGAATAAATCAACCAATTAACTGGTAGACGAACTTAAAAATCACAAGGCCCAAGGCGAAATAGGCCATGGCGATGCCGACGTTGCGCAAGGGACGGAGTTTCACCTTGCATGGCTTGGTAGAAAGATAAAAGGTAAAGAAGACAAAGAGGATAAAAAGCGCAAGGTACAGGATGACGATGGTGGAGGCGGAGATAAAGAGCAGGGAAAAGAAGATCGACAAGCCCCCGGAAAGCAGGGTCAACACCGGATTGTCGATCAGTGATGATTTCTGGTCGGCGGGCACCTCGGGGTCAACCGGTTGCTTTAAGTATTTCTCGTATAATTTGTTTTCTTCGATATTGAAACCGCAGTTCTCGCAAACGGCGGTATTATCGGGAATCTCCTTCCCACAGCGTAAACATTTCATCAGTATCTATCCTTAGGTTTCCGTGCTTTTTCGATTTCCTTCCTGACCGCTTCTTTCCTTAAGTCCTCGCGCTTGTCATAAAGCTTCTTCCCGCGGCACAATGCGATCTCCATCTTCACAAGTCCGCCCACAAAATACATCGTCAACGGGATAAGGGTCAAACCTTCCTGCTGGACCTTGCCGGCGAGTTTCCTGATCTCGCTTTTATGGGCAAGCAGCTTCCGGTCGCGTTTTTCCTCGTGATTGAAGATGTTCCCGTGTTCGTATTTGGCGATATGCATGTTGATGACATATAGTTCACCGTTTTTCACCCGGCAATACGCTTCCTGGAGCGAGACCTTGCCGGCGCGGACCGATTTTATTTCGGTGCCGCGAAGCGCGATCCCGCATTCAAGCTTTTCCAGTATGAAGTAATCATGCGCGGCCTTTTTGTTTCGGACGACGACGTTTTCCATTACCCTTCACCTTATTACTATTATACACTATTTTAAAATCAATTTCACGGCTTTTTTTGTCGGCGCGGATGACTTCAACCAGCACCTTGCTTCCAAGGTGGTAGTGCCCGCCGGGCCCAACCAGGCGCATCGTTTCGCCGTCGTATTCGTAATAGCCTTTGAGCGTGCTGATGTGGACGAAGCCTTCGATGGTGTTTGGAAGCATCACGAACAAGCCGAAACGCGTGACTCCGGAAACGACGCCTTCAAAGCGCTCGCCGACATAATCGGCCATGTACTCTGCCTTTTTCATGTCGTTGACGCGGTACTCGCATTCCATCGCGTCCCGTTCCCGTTTTGACGAAAGGTCGGCGATCGCGGCGATCTCCTCCATCAGGTTCGTCCACTCGTCCCGGTTGATGTCTTGTTCGAACAAATATTTCCTGAGCAACCGATGGACGAGCAGATCGGGATACCTTCTGATCGGCGAAGTGAAATGGGTATAGCAGCGGCTCCCCAGGCCGAAGTGGCCGCCGTTCTTCTCGCTGTAGATGGCTTTCGCCATCGCCCGTAACAACAACACCTTCAGATAGGAATCCTGTTCGCGCAGATTGGCGAGGAATTCCTGGAGCTGCCGAGCGTTCACCCGGCGTTTGAAGGATCGGTAGCCTAAGTTCGCGGCGAGTCGCCGGAACGTTTCCATCTTTCCAACGTCCGGATCGTCGTGGACGCGGTAGATAAAGGGCAGTTCGAGATAGTATATGGCGCTGGCCACCGTCTCGTTGGCCGCAAGCATAAACTCCTCGATGATCCTTTCCCCTTCGCCGCGTGCGACCAGCACGACGTCGCGAGGCCGGCCTTTGTCATCGACGATGACCTTGCCTTCGTCGACGTCGAACTCCAGCGCGCCGCGCGCAACGCGCATCGCGTTCAAAACGCCCTTGAGTTCAAGCATCAGATCGATGTCTTCACAAATGTCGCGGTATTTTTCCCGCTGTTCGGGATTGCCGGCGATAATCTCGTTAACGGCATCGTAAGTCATCCGGTACTTCGTTTTGATCGCTGACGGGAAGATGTCGCTGTTGACGACTTCGCCTTCCGGGTTGATCTCCATCTCGCAGGCGATGACGAGTTTGTCGGTCTGCGGGTTAAGGGAGCAGAGGTTATTGCTTAACAGCGGCGGCAGCATCGGCAACACCCTGTTCACCAGATACACGCTCGTCCCCCGGTTGCGCGCTTCCATGTCGATCGCGCTTTCCGCGCGCACATAATAGGACACATCAGCGATATATACACCCAACAGGTAGTTACCGTTATCCAGCCGCTTCACCCCGACCGCATCGTCGAGATCCTTGGCGTCGGCGCCGTCGATCGTCATGATCGTCGTTAGCGTCGGCTTTCTCCGCTTCCGTGCTTCCTTAGATATATCCTGCGGCAGGGTTTCCAGTTCCCGCAGCACGTCCTCGGGAAAACGGTCGGAAAAATCAAACTCCGCCGCGATCGTCAAAATGTCAATGCCGATGTCGTTTTTGATCCCGATGCGTTCGACGATCCGCCCCGCAAGCGGCGCGTAGGAAGTGATCGCGACTTTGACGATGTCGCCAAGCTGGTAATCCTCGGGGTTGGTGATCTTGATGCTTTCTGCGTCGTCGCGGTCAAGACGGATAATGTATCCTTCGCGCGAGCGCGCGAGTTCCCCGACCACGAACTTCAAACCCCTTTGCTTGACAAGGAGCACCTTTGCTTCCCGGTACATGGCGCGGATTGAAGCAAGCGGGCTTTTAAGCTGGAAAACGACCACGTCCTTGTCCATGGCACCGTTAAAATCAGCCTTCGCCACATACAAGTCGCGCTCAAAAAGATCGCATGCTATAAACCCGTATTCGGGGTTTCTGATGCTGATCTGACCGGTATAGATGCCGGCATCTTCCGGCAGGATGTATTTTCCCTTTTTGCTTACGGCGATTTCATATGATGATATGAGTTCCTTCAGCGCCGTTTTTACTTCCTGACGGTCGTCCTCAAGCCCGAGGTCGTGGATGATCTCATCAAAGCCCTGGGGCTGGTAGTCCGCGGCGCGGAAGTATGCCAATAATTTTTCTTTCATTTCTATTCCTTAGGTTCCGTAGATTAAAAAAAGCCTGGTGTCAGGCTTATTAGTTTTTTCCCTTGCTTATAAGGGAAAACGATTAACGAAGAACGCCGCGAGAACCGCAAAAACGATAAACGCGATCGATAGTCCGGCGGTGATGTAGTTGATCCAAACCTCGAAACCTCTTTGTTTCTTGTTTGCGAACAGATCGGACTTCTCACCGGAGAAGGCGTTCATGGCGTCCTCTTTCGATTCCTGCAGGACGATAATCGTTATTAATAAGCATGATACGATCAACAGTAAGATATCTATTGCTGTCATATTATCCTCCAAAGCTGTTCCTGGGCCGTCCTTTTGACTGCCGTTAATTATTATACCATGAATCGATCGCAAAAGCAAACACAAATTTTGATTTTTTCTTGCAATTTTAAGACAATACGGCAGCCGGCATGACGCCGGCTGCCTGATCTCTTCTTATAGCAAGGCGTTGCCGATGACGTCGTCGATCGTCTCCACCGAGACGATTTCAAGAGAAGCCTTGACGCTTTCGGGAATCTCGTCCAGATCCTTGAGGTTTTCCTTCGGGATGAGGATCTTGTTGAGACCGCTCCGGTGCGCGGCGATCGCCTTTTCGCGGATCCCGCCGATCGGGAGCACGCGGCCGCGCAGGGTGATCTCGCCGGTCATGCCGACGGAATGGCGCACCAGGCGGTTGGAGAAAGCGGAGATGATCGCCGTCGCGATCGTGACACCGGCGGAAGGCCCGTCCTTGGGGACCGCCCCTTCCGGGACGTGAATATGGATGTCGTTGGTCTTGAATAGATCGGGATTGATGCCGAACTTGGCGGCGTTCGATTTGACGTAACTGAGGGCAGCCTGGGCCGACTCGCGCATGACTTCGCCGAGTTTGCCGGTCAGAACCAGCTTGCCTTCGCCCTTGTAATAGGTGACCTCGACCGGGAGCGTATCGCCGCCGAACTGCGTGTAGGCGAGTCCGGTGACGACTCCGACCTGGTCGACGGCGTCGAGCTTCATGTAGTCGTACTTGGGCTTACCGAGCCACTCTCTGAGATTATCCTTCAAAATCGTCACGCGGTCGACCTTTTCCATCAGGATCTTCTTGATCGCCCGCCGGATCAGGGTGCCGATGTTGCGTTCGAGTTCACGGACGCCGGCTTCCTTGGTGTAATGCCTGATGATGTCCCAAAGCGCCTCGTCTTCGAGTTCGAACCGTTCCGGCTCCAGCCCGTGGTTGGCGAGCTGCTTGGCGATGAGGTGCCTCTTGGCGATCTCGAACTTCTCAAACTCGGTATAGCTGCTCAGTTCGACGATCTCCAGCCGGTCGCGGAGCGCCGGCGGAATGTTTTCCAGATAGTTCGCAGTCGTGATGAAGAAGACCTTGGAAAGATCATACGGTTCCTCGAGGTAATGGTCGCTGAAGAACTTGTTCTGTTCGCTGTCGAGAACCTCGAGCATTGCGCTCGCCGGATCGCCTTTATAATCGCTGGAGAGCTTGTCGATCTCGTCGAGCAGGAAGACCGGGTTGATGACGCCGGCCCGCTTCATTCCCTGGAGGATGCGTCCGGGCAGGGCGCCCAGATAAGTCCTACGGTGACCGCGGATCTCCGCCTCGTCCTTAACGCCGCCAAGCGAATGCTTGACGAACTGCTTGTTCAAAGCGGCCGCAATCGATCGGGCAAGCGACGTCTTTCCGACACCCGGAGGTCCGACGAAGCACAGGATCGCCTGCGGGTTCTTCTGCGTCATGATGCGCACGGCCAGGTACTCAAGGATCCGCTCCTTGACGTTTTCCAGTCCGTAATGATCACGGTCCAGTTGCTGCTTGGCCTTCTTGATGTCGTTGCAATCCTTGGATTCCTTGAACCACGGCAGGGCGATCACGAAATCAAGGTAGGTGCGGATGATCGCCGATTCGCCGCTTGCGATGCTGAGGGAGGCGTAGCGGTTCAGTTCCGCCAAAGCCTTTTCCTCCATCGCCGGCGGCATCTTCGCCTCCAGGATCTTCTTCCGCAGTTCCTCGATGTCCGATTCCTTCTTGGCCTTTTCGCCAAGCTCGTCCTGGATGACCTTCATCTTCTCGCGCAGGTAGTATTCCTTCTGGCTTTCGCTGATCGACTTGCGCACCTCGTTTTCGATGTTCATCTCCAGGGTGCGAATGTATTTCTCCCGTTTCAGATCCTCAAGCATGAACTTGAGCCGCTCCCCGACGCTCGGGGTGGTAAGATATTTAAGTTTTGCTGGGACGTCGAGCGGGAGGTTGTAGGCGAGGACGTCGGTAAGCTTGTCGGCGGTGACGCCCTGGGAAATGACGTTCGCCAGTTCGGGAAATCCCTCGAATATCTTATGCGAATCGTTTTGTAACTCCTCGATTAACAATCTGACATAGGCCAACTCTTTATCCATATCATCGTTTACGATCGGAATCGTCACGATACTCGCGTTCCAGAACGGTTCGGTGTCGACGAATTCCAGGAGTTTGCAACGGACGATGCCGAGCAGTTTAACCTTGTGGAAAGTCTGTCCGACCATGTTGTACACGATCTTGGCGACGATGCCGGTGTGGTTGATGTCGTTGATGCCGGGCTTGTCAAGATTGTAATCGTTCTGCACGAAGAGCGCGATATACTTCTTGCTCGCGGCCGCCGCCTTGAGCGCGGCGATGCTCTCCGGACGACCGACTTCAAGCCTGATCTCGTTATTCGGCAGGGGCACGCTTCCGCGCACCGCCATTGCCGGGAGCACGGCCGATACGACGGTATGATTGGAAAACATGAGTTCACCTCCTTGATCTATATTTTTATATCCAGTATGCGCTGTTCCAGACAATATTCCAGCACCCTGACCTCGTAGACCCGCCGCCGGATGAAATCCTGATAGTCGTCGACGCGGTGCGGGGTGTTGAAAAGGATCTTGTCGAATTCGTATTCTTCGATAATCTTATTCATATATAATACGTTGTTGTCGTCGGGATAATTGTAATTAATTATCCAAATGATGTATTCCTTGACGAGTTCCCGCTTGATCTCGTATTCCGTCAGGTCCTTCTGGGCGAAGTGGTCGAGCACGACCTGGTCGATCTCGATCCCGCCGTTGTGGATGACGAAGTCGGCGAGATAATTAAGGAGCATCACGACGGTCGTCGAGAAGGAAAAGATGTCCTTGATCTTCTGCCGGAATTCGCTCACGGTCTTACAACCGAGGAAGTTCAGGCTTTCGACGACGTCGTTGGTGAGACGACGGAGGACGCGGTTCTTGATCTCCCGGACCTTCGCCTTGACGACGATCCCGTCGTTCTCGTCCAAAACGACCTCATCGCCGACCCGGCAGTTCACAAACGACATATCGTCGCTTTCGCCGGTCTCGTCGAGGGAGTTCGTCCGGTCCTTGATCTCGTTGATCACGTAATCGTCCTTGGTGTAGTAAAGATCGTATTTGACGAAACTGTTCTTATTGGCGACTTCCGCCTCCTGGTAGTCGTACATGTTGTTCATAAGCAGGATCTGTTTCGTGAAGTCCCGGACCATCTGGTTCTCGTAAGGGACCTTGAAAATTCCGCTTGGGATCTTGGAGGGGAATTTCAGTTGTACGTCGGTCGGCAGGATGCAGAACTGCGCGATCAGAAGCAAGCCGCGGTTCCGCGCCAGCGGTGTCAGGTAGCGGTACTTCCGGAAACTGATCGGGACCACGTCCAGTTTGACCAGTTCTTCCTCGACGATTTCGTTTTCGATCTTCTCCTTCACGGCTGCGAGCAGATCCCGCTTCGCCTTTTGCCCTTTCTCTCCGACCAAACCTTTCGCTTCGGCAACCTCATCAAAGATCTTGCTTATTTCCTCTTCGGAAAATACAAAGTAGACCTGATGGTATTGATTGCTGACGTAATCCTGCGTAACCTTCATACTTCTCACCCTTTTCAGGCTGTCTTTGTATGTTTGCGGATGAATTTCGCATCAGCGTTCGCGTTTACCACTTCTTTGGTGATGATGCACTTGAACAGGTCTTTTTCCTGGGGAACCCGGTACATGACGTCGAGCATGATCTTCTCGATGATCGCCCTGAGTCCGCGCGCCCCGGTCTTCTGGTTGAAGGCTTTGGCGGCGATCTCGTTTAGGGCTTCCTCCTCGAACTCGAGGTGCACGCCGTCCATCCGCAGCATCTTCTGATACTGTTTGATGATCGCGTTCTTCGGTTCCTTGAGGATGCGCACGAGGTCGTCGACGTTAAGGATATCTAGCGCCGCGATGATCGGTAATCTCCCCACCAGTTCGGGAATCAGCCCGTATTTCTGCAGGTCCTGGTGTGTCACAAGCGAATATATCTCCGAAAGGTCTTTCACGTGGTTGTTTCCGGTCTGGAAGCCGATAGTCTTCTTCCCGACCCGGCCTTTGACGATTTCCTCGATGCCCTCGAACGATCCTCCGCAGATGAAGAGGACGTTCGTCGTATCGAAGGGGATGAATTCCTGGTGCGGGTGTTTCCGGCCGCCGCCCGGAGGGACGTTTGCGACGGTGCCTTCGAGGATCTTCAGAAGCGCCTGCTGGACGCCCTCGCCGGATACATCGCGGGTGATCGACGGATTGTCGGACTTCCGCCCGAGCTTGTCGAGTTCGTCGATGTAGACGATCCCGCGCTGGGCGAGCTCGAGGTCGTAATCGGCGGCCTGCAACAGCCGTAAGAGGACGTTTTCGACGTCCTCGCCGACATAACCGGCCTGCGTCAGCGTCGTAGCGTCGGCGATGGCGAACGGCACCTTCAGGATGCCGGCAAGTGTGCGGGCGAACAGGGTCTTCCCGCTACCGGTCGCTCCCAAGAGGACGATGTTGCTTTTTTCGATCTCAATATCGCTTTCCTCGAACAGGTTGTTCTGGACCCGCTTATAATGGTTGTAAACGGCGACCGACAAGATCTTCTTGGCGTATTCCTGGCCAATAATATACTCGTCGAGCCGTTTGTGAATTTCCTGGGGTGTGAGGTTCAGAGTGAACTCATTCTTTTCCGCCGGCGCCATGTTCGCTTCCGCAATGGAATTCAGTTCGAACATCTGATAACAAATACCGACGCAGGTATCGCATATGTAGGCGTTATCGCCTTCGATGATATGACGATCCTTGGACTCCGGCAACCCGCAGAAAGAACATACTTTCGCTTTTTTCGGCTTATTGGCCATATTAACACCTCTAATCTATCATATTATTCTTAAGCTCTTATTTTTGCGCTTGTACTATCGCTTTTTCCTTCAATAAATCAACGGTCTTGTTAAGCAGGAAATAATGCGTGACGTTTTCCTGCGGGAAGCGCTCCTTCACTTCTTCGGGCGTCATCCGGTACGCGTCCGCAATATCCCGGTAGCCTTTCTCGTAATCGGCCTCGTCAAGGGCGATGTTCTCGGCCTTGATGATCTCGTTCAGGACGAGTTCCTTCCGGACCTCGAAGGCGGCCGTGCCGGCGACGTACTCGCGGTACTGGTCCAGGTTCATGCCCTGGTAAGCCAGCAACTGCTCAAACTTCATGTTGTGTCCCTGAGCGCGTTTCTCTTCCGCCTCGATGTAACTGTCGATCCGCCGGTCGATGAGGACCTGGGGAACGTTCATCGTGGCGTCATCGCATATCTTCTTCAGCAGGTCGTATTCGAACTTCCGTTCGCTTTCCTCCTGCTTCGCTTTCGCAAGTTGTTCCTTCACATAGGCAAGATAGGCCTCGACCGTTTCGACGCCTTCGATGCCCAACTCTTTCACAAACTCTTCGTTCAGTTCCGGCAGCACGCGTTTCTTGATCTCGTGCAACTTGATCTTGAACTCGGCCGGTTTGCCTTTAAGGTTCTCCGCCGGGTAATCCTCGGGGAAGGTGACGCTGATCGTCTTCTCCTCCTCGGCCTTCATCCCGATCATTTGTTCTTCAAATCCGGGAATGAACTGACCGGAGCCGATCTCCAGCTGGTAGTTCTCGCTTTTCCCGCCGGGGAAAGCCTCCCCGTTGATAAAGCCCTCAAAATCAAATACCGCCACATTCCCCTTCTCGAGCGTTCCCCCTTCGGCGATCTCCAGGTCGGATTTATTCTTTCTGACGTTCTGGACGTAATCGTTGATTTCCGCTTCGCTCACCTCGGTCGACATCTTCTCGATTTCAACGCCGAAGTACTGCCCGAGCTTTATCTCGGGATAAACGGGCACTTGCGCGGTGTAGCGGAAAGTCCGGTCAGCGCTGAACTTTTCGAAGTCGATGTCGAACTTCGGATCATCGATCGCGCGGATATCGTTCTTCACCAAGGCCTCAAAATACGAATCATTGAGCGCATGGTCGAACGCCTGCTGCAGTACCTTCCCCTCTCCGAATCTCCTGAGATACAAGGCGCGCGGGGCCTTTCCCTTCCTGAATCCCTTGATCTCCACCTCGGCAAGGATTTTTTCCAGTTCCTCCTCGTAATAGCGCGCGAACTCATCCGGGGTAAGCTCCACGGTCAGATTTACCTGGTCCCCCTCGAGTTTTTCAATATCAACCTTCATCTTTGACTCCTTTAGTTTATGATTATTTAACTTATTTATTATATCAAATTAAATTGGCAATTACAAATATATTATATTAAAAAGAGCGGTAAATATATTAGATATCGATATTGAAAATTATTTTCATTACCTTCGCCAGTTCGCGGATGATCACGGAAGGATAGCCGATTTCATAGAGCATGTTGATCAGATCAAAGAACCGGAACAGCAGATATTCCTGGTCGATCTCAACGCCGCTAGCCAGCTCGCGTGCCAGCCCCTCGACGAAGTTTGTGATGATGAGGGCCAGGGCGAGGCCGGGAAGGGAATGGACATGGGTAAGCAGCTGCGAGTAATTGGCCCCGTCTTTGGAATAGAGGTTTTTGATCTCGCCGCTGTTCAACAGCTGGCTTTTCTTGATGATCGATTTCGCCTGGTAGATGTCGTTGTTTCCAAGCGCGGAAAGCAGCGCGTAATAAATGACGGTGAAGGTTTCGACGTTTTTGGCGATGAGGTCGTTGGCGATCAGGATCGCTTCGTCGTAGTTGCCGATGACAAAGGTCGCCCGGATCAGATCCTCATAGATTTCCGCATCGCATTGCTGGTAGTTATCGAGGATCAGGTTCTTCATCTTCGCGATGCCGTAGTAATCCTCGTTGCTCTTATAATCGTTGATCTGGTTGATGATCAACGCCTTTTCCCTGGGAAATCTCATTAAATACCACTCTTTATTATATTCGAATTATTCCAACTAATACTTTAAACTAATTTCGACTGGTCGAAATCATCCAGATACGTCTTTATCGCCGCGACCACCGGCGCTAGCGTCCCCTGATCGAACGGGTTCGCAAGCCCCGCGGCTTTCACCAGTTCGAGGAAGGACTTGCTTCCACCGAGCGTACACAGCTTATGATACCGGCGCCACGCCTCGGCATGGTCCTTGCGATCCGCGATCCAGAACTGATGGGCACAGATCTGCGCCAGGGTGTAGTCGATATAGTAAAACGGCACGGAGAAGACATGGGACTGACGGAACCAGTAGGTGCCCTTATCAAAGAACTCGTTCTCGTAGACCTTGTAGGGCAGGTACTTCTTTTCCAGTTTGCGGAAGACCTTTTTCCGCTCGTCCGGGGTCATTTCGGGGTTGCGATAGACCTCATGTTGGAACTCGTCGATCAAGACCCCGTAGGGGATGAATGTCACGGTCCCGGTCAGATGATGGTACCGGTAACGGTCGGCGTCCGTTCCAAAGAAGAGTTCCATCCACGGCCAGGCGAAGAACTCCATGCTCATCGAGTGGATCTCGCACGCCTCGTAGGTGGGCCAGATGTACTCCGGCACCGCGAAGCCCCGGCTCGTATATACCTGGAAGGCATGGCCGGCTTCGTGCGTCAAGACGTCGACGTCGGCGCTGGTACCGTTGAAGTTGGAAAAGATGAACGGCGACTGGTAGTCGAAGATATAGGTGCAGTAACCGCCCCCGCGTTTACCCGCCTTCGCCTCCAGATCGAAGAGTTCGCGCTCATACATGAAGTCGAAGAATTCGCCGGTTTCCGGGCTGATCTCATGATACATCTTCCGGGCGGAATCCACGAGGTCCTTGAGCGTTCCCTGCGGTTTGGGATTACCGGACTTGAAGTCGATTCCCAGGTCGTAACTTTTCGGATCAGTTATGGCCAACCGCGCCATCTTCGCCCTGACGATCTCCGCGCAGAGGGGGACGAGATCGCGCAAAACCTGCTGTCGGAACGCGGCCACTTCCTTTTCGCCGTAATCGGTGCGGTAAAGCCGGGCATAACCCAGTTCGATGTAATTTTTGAATCCGAGTTTGTGGGCGATTCGCGTCCTGACCTTCACCATCCGGTCGTAAATGTCGTCGAACTTCGCTTCGTTTTCCGCGAAGAACCCGGCGACCGCGGCCTCGGCGGCCTTGCGTACCGCCCGGTCGGGATTGATGGCGTACGGTCCCATTTGCGAGAGGTTGTTGATCTTTCCGTCGAACTCGATTTTCGCGCTGGCGGTGAGTTTCCGGTACTCGGAGTCCAGTTTGTTTTCTTCTTTCAAATCATCGATGATTTCCGGGCTGAACGATTTCTGTTTCGCCTCGATCAGGTTGAAGATCTGACGTCCAAATTTCTCTTCCAGTTCGGAGCGGAACTTGCTTTTCATGACCTCCGCTTCCAGCTGGAACTCGAAGTTCATGTATAGCGGATCGTTTTCGTCGAGGAAATCCTGTTCCTGTTCGTAAAACTTGTCGGTGGTGTCGATCGAGGAGCGGATACGGCAGAGCGTGGCCATCGTGTCGTAATTACGGCGCACGGCGTTGATCCGTTCGAGCGCGGCGATTTGTTCCGCCGCGGAAGCGGCGTTTCTCAATACATCGATCGTCTTTTCAAATTCCTTCCCGATCGCTTCCAGATCCGGCCTTTGGTAAGCATAGTCTTTGAATTTCATGGCATATTCCTTTCTTTGTAATATTATTATATCACCAAATTCCGGATAAATCAATCTTCCGGCAATGACGCCTCCGCCTGTTTATATCATACCACATCGGGGCGAAAAATAGGTCCGAAATGCCTAGACGGCGATGCATCATAAAAACAAAAAAACCTTCTGCGGAAGGAGCGGATTGTGGTATAATATAAGTAATCATGAACGACAACGATTTTAAGGCATTAGTACTGAAAAGGGGCAGCTGCCGCGCATTTGCCAATCGCCCCGTCGAAAAAGAAAAAATCATAAGCATCGTCGAGACCGCCCGCTTCGCCCCGTCGGCGTGCAACGGCCAGCCGTGGAAGGTCCACGCCGTCCTTTCCAAGGAACAACGGGACCGCGTCGCTACCGCCCTTCAAGGCCTCGGCATGAACAAGTTTGCTTCCAACGTCCCGGCGTTCCTCGTGATCACCGAGGAAAAAGGCAAGTTCCTTCCGGCCGCGGTCGACCTGCTGAAAAAGGTCGATTACGGGGCGCTTGACATCGGCATTTTTACCGCTCATTTGGCTCTCGCCGCGACGGCCGCAGGCCTTTCCAGCTGCATCATCGGCTGGTTCGACGCCCGGGCGATTCAAAAGGCGCTTGGCATAAAAAGCAAAATCCGCCTCGTGCTCGCCCTGGGGTATACCGAGAAGGAAACCGGGACGAAACGACGCAAGCGGATCGACGAGATACTGGAGTTCTATGAGTGATAACATGAATGAAAACAAAAAGCAGTTCCGGCTGAGCCGGCTGATCGTGATCATCGCGATCATGCTCGTCATCGTCGGAATCGTGCTTGGAATGTATTGGGGATTGGACCTTGATGACAAGTTCAAAGACCAGCAGAGCATCAAGGAAACGCTCCAGGCTTACGGCAATCTGTCGCGGATCATGTACGTTCTCTTCCATTTCGTCCAGTCGACATTCATCCCGATATCGAACTTTCCGACGATCGTCGCCGGCGGTTTCCTGTTCGGTCCCTGGGAGAACGCCTTCCTGACCTCGATCGGCGTCATCCTGGGATCGCTTACGGCTTTCGGCATCGGCAAGCTCTTCGGCCGGAAAGCCGTCGAATGGGTCGTCGGCGAGGAGAACACGCGCAAGCTCCTGGAGACATTTGCGGGCAAGGAGAAGATCGTCTTGATCTTGATATTTCTGTTACCGCTGCTGCCGGATGATATCGTCTGTTTCATCGCCGGGATCACCCTGATCTCCTGGGGATTCTTTGCGGTCACCGTCGTCCTCCTCCGGCCAATCCCGATTATCCTGATGTGCGCGTTCGGAAGCGGAGAGATCATCCCCTTCAAAGGTTACGGACTAATCGTCTGGGGAGTGATCATCCTCTTCTGCATCTTCGCCGGCGGTTACCTCTGGCGGAACTGGACGAAGGTCAACGCCTTTCTTGAAAAAGTCAACGACTCCTTCACGCGGAAGAAGGAATGACATTTATAAACCCTATGGAAATTGTTAAGATGTTGTGATAAAATAAACATGAAATTTGACAAAAGAGGTGAAATATGAAATACGTTAAATGGTTATTGTGTTTGATTCTCTTGTTTTTCATTATGTCCGGCTGTTCCAAACAGGTCAAAGTCGAGTTTGACACCGGAACGGCCGCGTCGATCGAACCCCTGCTCGTCCAGAAAGGCGACGTCCTTACCGACCTGCCGGAGCCGAGCCAGACAGGATACGATTTTAAAGGCTGGTTCCTGGATGAAGAATTCGAGGAAGCCTATACAGATCAACCTGTGAACAAGTCCATGGTCCTGTACGCCAAATGGGAAATCAAGAAATTCACCGTCGTTTTCAAAAGCGGTAACCTTGAGATCCATACGGTGACGGTCGATTATGGAACCGCGGCGACCCCGCCGGCGGAAAACCCGAGCCGCATCGGCCATACCTTTACCGGCTGGGACAAGGAATTCGACAATGTCACGTCCAACCTCGTCGTCAACGCCGTGTTTGAACCCAATGTCTACACCGTGACCTTCAAGGACGGCGATACGGTTTTGAAGACGGAAAATGTCGAGTTCAATACCGCCGCGACGGCGCCGACGCCTCCCGAGAAGACCGGCTACACCTTCGCCGGCTGGGACAAGGAGTTTGATGCCGTGACTTCGAACCTGGTTGTCAACGCCGTTTACGAGCCGATTTATTTTACGGTAACGTTCAAGGACGATAACGGCGTGGTCATTGAAACGCAAAACGTCCAATACGGAACGGCCGCAACCCCGCCCGCCGATCCGGTCAAAAACGGCTATGTGTTCACGGGCTGGGAAGGCGACTTCAGCGAGGTCTTGTCGGACCTTGAGATCATCGCCACTTTTGAACTCGCCACCTACACGATCACCTATTACGATGAAGGCATGGAAATTGAACATGAGCCCGCCACCTACACGATCTTGACCGGCGCCGAGCTTACCGCCTATGAAAAGGACGGGCTTGAATTCATCGGCTGGTATGACAATCCTGAACATAGCGGCACCCCCATCACCAACCTCCCCATCGGGACGACCGGGGATGTGACCCTGTACGGACTCTGGGTGACCTACAGCCTGATCAGCTATGAACTCAACGGCGGCAGCTGGTATTTCACCGCCAACTCTGTGACAAATGCCAGTAACGGCATCGACGCTTTTTCCAACCTGCCGGAAATACTGATGATTGAGATCTACGTCTATCTTAAGGACAATGACCTTCTGACATCGTCCATCGTCGCAAGCAATCTGCATAAGACCACCTGGGCCGACTTCTCTAAAAACTATACCGACCCCGTGGCCATCTATAACCACACCACCTCCAACACCGCGCAGACTAACGACGGTTACAGCCAGTTCTTCTTTGATTCGGCAACCGGAAACGACACCACGGGCGAACTGCTTACCATCAGCGGCGGGTTCTTCGGCACCGAGCCCTACAAGTCCAAGTACCGCCATCTGATGCAGTTAATCTCCCTGATGGTCAAAATCCGTTATCCGTCCTCACCGATGTGGGGCGGCGCGAGTGGGAAGACCCTGGCAGGATTCGTCCTTGACGGCTACCTGTACGGGACGCAATCGATCACGAACGACTTGTTCGGTCTCATGCGCAAGACGATACCGCAACCCAATAAAGGCTATCGCCTGGTGAACAACCAACTCGTTCCCTTCGACGTCCAGTATCCGGTGACCAAGCATCTGTCGAACCAGAAGACATATCTGCCGTTACCGCACAAGGAAGGCTACGCTTTCGGCGGCTGGTATGCCAACAGCGACTTCTCCGGCGACCGGGTCTACTTCCTCAATCCCGAGGATTCGGGGACGAAGTTCTACGCGAAATGGATTCCGATCAACGAATATTAAAAAAAAACGAGCATCGGGCAAAAACCCGATGCTTTTTTTATTCCCCAACCACCTTCACAACTTCCAGGTGGTAATCAATGAGGACCGTTAGTTGTGGGAAATAACTCATGAGCGTCCAGATGCTCAACCCGCTCAGATCGTAATCGACAGCCAGCTTGATTTTGCTTTCGATGCTGCGGGCATCCTCGAAATGCACCTGGTGGTGCTGGTTGTTGACATAGTAATCGAAATAGGGCGACTGGGCGAGTTCGTTAAAGCGGATCGCGGCGTTGACCCGGGCCGCGAGGTCGATCGCTTCCAGATTCGTGATCAATCGCGCCGGACGGCCCTCGACGTGCGGCACGAGGAAGTCGTAACCGTAATTAGGCATCCCCATCAGGATCTTCTCGTTCGGGATCTCCGTGATCGCGTATTGGATCACCTGTTCGACGAGGTTAACGGGAGCGACCGGCATTGCTTCGCTGAACAGGTATCCCCACTCATAAGTCATGATGATAACACGGTCAAGCAGCGCCCCGTGTGCCCGGTAGTCGTGGGCCTCGTATAACAACCCCGGCTGATCGGCCCGTATCTTCGGCGCCAGCGCCGAAAGCGTGATGAACCCGCGGGCGCGGAGCACCTCCGCCGCCCTGGTAATGAAGGCGTTGTACAGGGCGCGGTCCTCGGGATAGAGATATTCGAAATCAAAGACGACGCCGTAATAACCTTTGCGCATCATCGTGGCGGCGAGGTTCTCAATCAGCGCCGACCGCGCCGCTTCGCTTGCCAGCACCGAACGGATCAGGTCGCTGCTGAACTCGCCGGGACGCTCGATATTGGTCACGACCATCAGCGGCGCCACATTATACCGGTACGCCTCGGAAATGAGCGCCTCCTCGTTAAGCGTGCTTAGATTACCGCCGGGGCGGATCTGATACGAAAAGATGCTCAGATAAGTTAGATACGGTAAATACCTGCGCAACACGTCCATTTCAACGTTCGGGTAAACGAACCCGTTGATCTCCATCGGCGTCTTGTCAAGATTGTCATAAACGATATCGAGCACGTCGCCGGGGTAAATGACTGCATCGTACCCCAGATCGTTGACCTCGAGCAACTGCTCGACGGGAATCCCGAAGCGGTCGGCGATTCCGAAAACCGAGTCCCCGGGCTGCACGATATACTGGGTCGTCTCCTGCCTGATCAAGAGCGCCTGACCCACAACCAGGCGCGCCGGATCAGCAATGTCGTTATCCTCAACGATCCTGTCCACGGGAATCCCATAACGACGCGCTATCTGGTACAGGCTTTCGCCCGTCTTGACGATATGGATTATCATCTTCATTCTCACCTCGCTACAATATATGTATATGAAAAACGGGATAATATTCATGTCCCGTTATTTTTTTCATTTATCAGCAAGGAGGATTTGCCCTTTTCCAAAAAAGCAACGAATTATGCCGCTTTAATGCAAATTGGAGAGCTTATTGTATAAAATAGTCACGAAGCAATAAATGCCTATATCAATAGTTGCGCAAAAGCGTAAAGGCTATAATTACCTATATATGCATACCTAACACTTTTTTTTCATGGTCAATATAAAAACGCCGTCAGTCAGACGGCATTCGGCGTTAATAGCAAATGGCATCCCCGGGGAGATTTGAACTCCCGACCAACGGTTTAGGAAACCGCTGCTCTGTCCAGCTGAGCTACGGGGACATAAAAAATGGCGTCCTGAAAGGGATTCGAACCCCTGACCGACGGCTTAGAAGGCCGTTGCTCTATCCAGCTGAGCTATCAGGACAACGATTATAGCAGAATTATTATACTACAAACAGGCCGATATGTAAAGTGGTAATTTGTTCGCGCGGTAAAGACAAAAGGGATTATTGACCAGGCAATAATCCCGAAAATTACGGCGACGCTGCTGTTTAAACCTCGGAAAGCCACTCGTATTCGTTGTAACGGGCGATGCTCTCAAGGTCATAGAAATCGTTCAGTGTTTTTAAACTGGTATATATCTTCTCGATCTCATCGACGCGCGGCGGGTATTTCACATAATAATCGGCGCCCAGATAGAACGCGTCGCGGAGCGATTTATAGTTATAGTGCTTGGAGGTAAAGATGATTTTTATATGATGATTTGCCGGGTTAGATCTGATGATTTTTAGGAGATCCATACCGCCGATGCGGGCCGTCATGACGTCGATCACGATTAACGACGGTTTTTCCTTTTTTATCAGTTTCAGTCCGGTGATCGCATCACAAGTTGTGATGATGTCGATGATCCCGCTTGATAGTTTATTGGATAAGTTGGAGTCGCTTCTTAATATCATTACTATTTTATCCATTTTCCATACCTCCGTTTTTATTATGATACAAATCCGCCTTTTTATTCTTTTGAATATAAAGAATGCCTGCCGGCATATAATTTAACGAAAGCGAGGAATGCCATGCTTGTAATCATTGATCCGGGCCACGGCGGATTTGATCCCGGCGGCGGGTCCAATAATTTATGGCGGGAGAAGGACATGGTCCTGAAGATCTCACGATATCAGCACCGGCGTTTCCGGGAACTGGGGATACCCTCGGCGCTGACGCGGACGACCGACGAGACGTTGGTGCCGCGGGAACGGGTGCGGCGCATCAACAGCCTGATCGTACCCAACACGGTCACGATCTCCAATCATATCAATGCCGGCGGCGGAAAAGGCGGGGAAATCATCCATTCGATTCGCGACAACCCGGCCTTAAGCCGGCTGATCGCGCAGGAAATCGAAAAGACCGGCCAGAATATCCGTAACGTCTACACGCGGATGAATGCCCTCGGGAACGACTACTATTTCGTCATCCGGGAAACGCCGGGTTCGCAGACGATCATTATCGAGTACGGCTTCGCGGACAATAACGACGACCAGCAGCGCATCTTTTACAACTGGCCGGCTCTGGCGGAAGCGGTGGTGCGCGGGGTCGCCGCCTATTTCAACGTTCCCTACACGCTCCCCGCCTTTACCGTCTATACCGCCCGTCCCGGCGACTCCCTGTATAAGATCGCGCAGACCTTCTCCACGACCATCGACCGGATCAAGCGTGACAACAACCTGACTTCGGACCAGATTCTCGTCGGTCAGGAACTCTACATCTACCGGCAATGAGGCGCGCGGCGTCGATCGTGGTCCTGGCGGTCGTAACATGCATGATCTATGGGATCGTCTCCGACCCGGCCGCCTTCTTCCAGGGCATCGTCGATACCCTTGCCGTATGGCTTTACAAGGTCTATCCGGCAATCTTCACCTTTTACCTGCTTTCCGCGCTTTTGATTAACACGCGCCTCATCGATCGGATCATTTATTACCTTAATCCGGTTCTGAAGCATCTCCGCTTTCGCAACGCGGAAAGTCTGCATCTGTTCATCCTCAGCGTCTTTACCGGCAACCCCGGCAGCGTTGATCTTATCGGGGCTACGGTGGAAAAACAGGAAATCACCGTAACCGATGGTAACGAATTATTGAAATACGCTTCCTTTTTAAACCCGCTTTTCATTTTTTCTTTTTGGGGAGCCCACAATATAAAATATGCCCTAATCCTGATTTTCGTTCATATCGCCACGAATTTTCTCATCGCCCGCCATGCGAATCGCGCCAATCCCAAAACCATCGCAATAAAAAAACCGATTACTTTTTCCCCGGGCGAGCTTTTCGCTTCCCTGAATAAGATAATCGGAATCCTTTTAATGATCGCCGCGGTCATGACCGCTGCCAACATCCTTTACTTTTCCATGATGCGTGTTTTGAGCCTTTTGGGCGAAATCCCCCTGATCGCGCGCCTGCTCCTTGCCAATATCGAGATAGCGGTCGGCTTAAACAGTGTCGCGGCCATGAATCTTGCGGGAAACGTCTCCCTGCTTATCTTCGCGTTTCTGATCGGTTTCGCCGGACTTTCGATCCATATGCAGGTTTACATCGTTGCGACCAGATACCGACTTGATTACGCCGTCTATTTTAAATACCGCCTCCTGCAGGGGGCGGTATCGGTCATGCTATTATTGCCGTTTATCGCGCTGGAATGATCATTTCTTCTGATAAATCGCAACGGCATTCGTAGCGTAGGCATAACTTTTTACCAGGGCGAGCGCTTCCGTTTCCTCCGGCTCGTGATTCCCTTTCATATAGTGGCAGACGATGTAGGCACCGTCATTAAGCATCGCGTTTTCTACAAGGTAATCGAGCACTTCCCCAATGACTTTCAGTTTGTACGGCGGATCAAGGAAAACCAAGTCAAACTTCACGCCGTCGCTTTTGAATTTTCTGAGGGCGGCCTGGTAATCGCACCGGAACAACATGATCCGGTCTTTTTCGTTCAAATCGTGGGCGTTAATATCGATGATCCGAAGCGCTGCCGGATTGATCTCGACGATGTAACTGAGTGTGGCGCCGCGGCTCAGCGCTTCGAAACTAAGGGCGCCGCTGCCCCCGAAAAGATCAAGGACGTTCCCGCCGGAAAAATATGGTCCGATAATGTTGAAGACCGATTCCTTCATCCGGTCCATCATCGGCCGCGTGTGCAGACCAGGCAACGTCTTAAGTATTCTTCCCCTGTTGTTACCGGCAATGATTCTCATATCCCACTCCTAAAAAAATTAAATTTTTTTTGCATAAAATAAGCATAGTCGAACCATAATATAATTGCAAGCGGATAAAGCTTGCAGGAAGAATCCCCTATTCTTCTATCATACTTCTCCTCTCCCTTTCACATATATATCAATTTCAAAAAAATAGAGTTATTTATTAACTCTGTTTTTTTCTTTCAGATGAAGAAACCGTCGTCATCGTCATCATCGTCGATAAGGACTTTCTCGATGTAGTAATAGTCGCCCTTCTCGTCGTAATGGATGCGGTAATCGTTACCGGCGATCGAAAACTCCGGATATTGGAAGCCCCATTCCTCAAACGTGCGATGATGCATGATGATGATGTTCCCGATATTGTCATTTCCGCCTGCTTCCAGCGGCCGGATATATGTGATCACCCAGCCTACCTGGTTCTTCTCCAGATAATCGCTGCGTTTGATCTTCTTCCCCGTGAAATCATAAGCGTATTCCTTATCACCCATCTCGTTGTTCCATAATTTCAAGGCTTCTTCTCTATTCCTGTCTCTTATACACATCTCCGAGCCCACGAGACTAAGGCGGAGCTCTTATGACGTCTTTTGCTTTTAATAAAATAAGCGTAAGGGCCGAAGC